>NZ_JAQRMS010000026.1:0-6696 GCF_028599055.1 Candidatus Thioglobus sp. | reverse complement strand
GTGCCAATGAACGATAAGCGCTTAGAACAGTTGGCTGAGATTGTTAATCCACAGAAAATCTTACCAACGACAATGGAGTTTGTGGATATTGCTGGTTTGGTTGAAGGTGCTTCAAAAGGCGAAGGGTTGGGTAATCAATTTTTAACCAATATTCGTGAGACGGATGCGATTGTACATGTGGTTCGTGCTTTTGATAATGATGATATTATTCATGTAGCTGGGAAAATTTCACCCACTGATGATATTGAAATTATCAACACTGAATTGGTTTTAGCTGATTTAGCTGTGGTCGAAAAACTCTATCAAAAAGCATTGAAAAACACCAAATCTGGACAAAAAGACGGACTCCCACTTAAAGCATTATTAGAAAGGATTTTGCCAGTGTTAGAAAGTGGTGAAAGTATCCGCACTTTGGATTTTGATGATGAAGAAACCAAGTTATTAAAAGGCTTTCAACTATTGACCAATAAACCTGTGCTATACGCGGCAAATGTTAGTGAGGATGGCTTTAGTAATAACCCGCATTTAGATGCAATTAACAAAATTGCACAAGCAGAGAATGCACAAGTTGTTGCTATTTGTGCTGATATTGAAGCAGAAATTGCCGAGTTAGAAGGGGATGAAAAGCAAGAGTTTTTGTCTGAAATGGGGCAAGATGAATCAGGCTTGGACAGATTAATTAAAGCAGGATACAAATTGCTAGGTTTGCAAACTTATTTCACCGCAGGTGTGCAAGAAGTGCGCGCTTGGACTATTAATATTGGCGATAGCGCACCGCAGGCAGCAGGAAAAATTCACGGTGATTTTGAGAAGGGTTTTATCCGTGCAGAAACCGTTGCTTTTGATGATTTTATTGCCTGTCAAGGTGAAAAAGGTGCAAAAGAAGCGGGGAAATTGCGTGCAGAAGGCAAGGAATACATTGTGCAAGATGGCGATGTGGTACACTTCTTGTTTAACGTTTAAAAAACCACTATAATATTGACTATGAATACTAAAGATTATGAAAAGAAGGTTGTTGAGTGTTTAAATGCTCAACAAAATGAAATTATACTTAATTGCAATATTGACCATGCTGAAATACTAATTAAACAGATGTTTTTAAATGCTGCACATACGGTTAACCTATTATCAAACAAACTAGATGCAAATCTTTATGAAAGAAATGATATTGTTGACGCTATTCGACGTTTTTTAAACAGAGAAGGCACAACGCTTAATATTGCTATTGAAGGTAATATGGATCAGGGTAGCATTCAGTTAATAGGTTTGCTTGAAAACCATGACATTAATCCCGTTCGTATTCCCGATTGGCTAAAAGAACAATATAAATATAATTTTATAACTATGGACGATACAGGTTATCGTTTTGAGACTGACAGAGAAAAGCATGAGGCCGTTGTTAATTTTGGAGACACGCAGCAAACAGAAAAATTAAATAATATTTTCAATACAATACTAAATTTGGCATAGTAAAAAATGTCAGGAGACTTATCTTTCCAATTATCGTCTCTTGATAATGTTATCCAGTTTGGGATAGCGCTATCGCTCGCTTATCTAAATTTAGAAAGATTTAGATACAGAAAGTCAGCTCCTCATGAAGCTTATCAGGCATTAGAAGACGCAAAAAAGGACGGAGTTAGCGATATTGACCGCTTTAATGAGTATTTAAATCTTGAGAAAGCGGCAAATAAACTTAAAAAAATAGAATCTAACTTCGAATTATCGGACATAGGTACTTTTAAGACATGGTTTACTAAGTGTTTAGTTTTTTATTTTGGTAAAAATTTAGACCGGTGGATAACCGTAATCTTTTCGTTATTGCTAGCTTTTATCCTTATAGTCAATACTGGTTATTTTAAACTTTTAAGTCAGTTTTTAAACAATCATTTGGACTTGTGCTTTTGGTCTGTCTTATTTTTTAGTTCTTACCCTGTTTGTAACACCATGTTAGGAAGGACTCTCAAAAACAGATTACATAATTTTTCTGATAAAAGAATTCAGTCCTTAAGGTCAGCTGTAGAAACATTAAACCAAAAAAAGAGAATGGAGGTTTCAAAAGCAAAAGCCCCCCAATCCCTCAAGTAAACTCAAAAACTCAATGAAAACTAAAAAAAACACCAAAGTGCTATTAATTCTAGATGGCTGGGGGCATTCAGAAGTTGAAGAGAATAACGCTATTGCCTTAGCAAAAACACCTGTTTGGGATAGGCTTAATAATGAATGTCCCAACACCCTCATTCTTACTAGTGGTAAAAAAGTTGGGTTACCCGGTGAGCAAATGGGCAACTCTGAAGTGGGACATCTTAACCTTGGTGCTGGGCGTGTAGTTAAGCAGGATTTCACCAGAATTCATAATGATATTCAAGAAGGAGACTTTTTTAGAAACCCTATCCTAAAAAATTCCCTTGAGTATGCTAATGACAATAATAAAGCAGTCCATATTATGGGTCTGTTATCTGACGGCGGCGTACATTCACACGAAGAGCAAATTCATGCCATGTTGGAAATGACCAAGAAACATGATTGTAAGAAAGTTTACTTGCATATATTTTCTGATGGTCGAGACTGCGCACAAAAGAGTGCAAAAGGTTACATTCAAAAATTAGAAGAGAAAATTACTGAAGTAGGTGTGGGCGAAATTGCTAGCGTGATTGGTCGATATTTTTCTTTGGATAGAGATAATCGCTGGGACCGTGTACGTTCTGCTTATGAATTAATTGTTAAAGGTAAGGGTAAGTTTTTAGCGCAAAGTGCAATTGAAGCTATTGATATGGCATATGTGCGTGGTGAAACCGATGAGTTTGTGCAATCAACAGTCATCAAATCGCCAACAAAAATTAATAAAGGTGATGTGATGATTTTTATGAATTATCGCGCTGACCGCGCTAGGCAGATTACCCAAGCACTTACCGATGAGAATTTCCAAGGCTTTTCTCGCGGCAGTTTTATACCAACGCAATTTGTGTGTTTAACAGAGTATAAAAAAGAGTTTAACTTACCAGTAGCTTACCCTTCTGCAAAACTTAACAATGTATTGGGTAAATATTTATCTAATTTAGGTATGACACAACTTAGGATTGCTGAGACTGAGAAATATGCACACGTCACTTTCTTTTTGAATGGCGGTATTGAGCGTCCATTTTATGGCGAAGACCGTGTATTAATTCCATCACCAGATGTGGCAACTTACGATTTACAACCAGAAATGAGTGCTTTTGAATTGACTGATGAATTGGTCGAAAATATTGAGAGTCAAAAATATGATTTAATTATCTGTAACTTTGCCAATACCGATATGGTTGGGCATTCTGGTAAATTAGATGCTGCGATTAAAGCGGTTGAAGCGGTAGACTCATGTTTGGGCGTTGTTTATCAAGCGCTAAACTCGATTGACGGTGCAGAGATGCTAATTACTGCTGACCATGGCAATGTTGAACAAATGGTTAATCCTGAAACGGGTGAAGCACACACAGCACACACGAATAACCCTGTACCGTTGATATTTGTTAGTGACCGAGAGGCAGAAATTGCTGAACCTGGCACAGGCGCTTTATCTGATATTGCACCAACACTACTCATGATGATGGGTGTTGAACAGCCCGATGAGATGACTGGAAGTAGTCTAATAACTTTTAAATAATTTAAATCTATTAAAAATAGGAGAGAAAAATGAAACAATCTAATTTTATTGCCCCGTCAATTTTGGCAGCAGACTTCGCCAAGTTAGGTGAAGAAGTTGATAATGTATTAAATGCTGGCGCTGATATTGTGCATTTTGATGTGATGGATAATCACTATGTGCCAAACTTAACGATTGGTCCATTGGTTTGTGACGCATTAAGATCTCATGGTGTTACCGCACCAATTGATGTGCACCTAATGGTTAAACCCGTTGACAGAATCATTCCAGATTTTGTTGCTGCTGGCGCTTCATACATTACTTTCCACCCAGAAGCTTCTGAGCACATCGACCGTTCACTTGGCATGATTCAAGAAGCGGGCTGTAAATCTGGTTTGGTATTCAACCCGGCAACGCCATTACATGTGCTTGAAAATGTCATGGATAAAGTAGATATGATTTTATTAATGTCAGTGAACCCAGGCTTTGGCGGACAATCATTCATTCCTCAAACGTTAGAAAAATGTCGTCAAGTTCGCAAACTTATTGACGCAAGTGGCAAAGACATTCGTTTGGAAATTGATGGTGGCGTCGGCCCTGCCAATATTCGTGAAGTAGCAGAAGCTGGTGCAGATACATTTGTAGCAGGTTCAGCCATCTTTAACACAGAAGATTACAAGGCAACTATTGATACGATGCGTGCAGAGTTAGCTAAGGCAAAATAGCTTGCATCAAACCGTGCTAATGCTTGATGCATCAACATGAATACGGTATAATTGCATTTTTTAAGGTTTTGGCTTAACAATAACTGTTTCGCAATAAACCTAAAGTTGAGTTAGGCGCTTGTATATCAAGCGCCTAACTCGTTTTAATGTATCACACAATTTGTTATGGCAATCAGGGTGCTCTTACATAAGAGTTGATTGCTAGAAATTGTGGAAGAATGGTGCGCAAAAGGCACCTTAACAACCCCGGAGAAATAAAAATGGCAAAAACGTCAATGAAAAAAATGCTTGAGGCAGGTGTTCACTTTGGTCACCGTTCACGCTTCTGGCACCCAAAAATGGATCAATACATCTACGGTACTCGTAACGGTGTTCATATCATTAACCTAGAAAAAACCCTACCAATGTTTAACGATGTACTTAATTTCGCATCAAAAACTGCGGCAGCAGGTGGCTCAATTCTGTTTGTTGGTACTAAGCGTGCAGCAAGCGACATCATGAAAGAAGAAGCAATTCGTTGTGGTATGCCTTTCGTTAACCACCGTTGGTTAGGTGGCATGATGACAAACTACAAAACCATTAAAGCTTCAATCAAGCGTCTTAAAGACCTTGAGTTCTTAGCTGAAGAAAATTTTTCTCAGTTTGGTAAAAAAGAAGCATTAATGATGACTCGTGAAATGGAAAAATTAGAGCGTAGCTTGGGCGGTATTAAAGATCTAGGTGGTATTCCTGATGTTGTATTTGTGATCGATATTGGTCATGAGAAAAATGCCATTGCAGAATCTAAAAAATTAGGCCTTCCAATTATCGGTATTGTTGATACTAATCACAACCCTGAAGGCATTGATTACGTTGTTCCTGGTAATGACGACTCTATTAGAGCGATTAGCTATTACGCAAGAGAAGTAGCCAATGCAGTATTAGAAGCAAAAGCTGCTGCCGGCGTCCAAGTTAAAAAAGCACCTGTTGTGAAAAAAGCGGCACCTAAAAAAGCAGAAAAAGTAGTTGAAGCAAAAGCTGAAGCACCTGTTGCTAAAGAAGAAGCTGCTAAACCAGCAGAAGCAGACCTTAACGCTATGCTTAAGGCTGATTTAGTTGCACTTGCTAAAAAGCAAGGTGTTGAAGTAGCTAGCAAAGATACCAAAGCAGACATTATTGCAAAGCTTGCATAAACATAAAAATTCATAGGAGATAATTATGGCAATTACAGCAGCTTTAGTTAAAGATTTAAGAGAAAGAACTGGCGCAGGCATGATGGACTGTAAAAAAGCCTTGACAGAAACTAATGGCGACATGGAGGCAGCAATTGATTTAATGCGCGCTTCTGGTGCTGCAAAAGCAGCCAAAAAATCAAGCCGTGTTGCTGCAGAAGGCTTGGTTAAGGTTAATATGAGCGATGACAACAAAACAGCAACTATTCTAGAGGTAAACTCTGAAACTGATTTTGTTACTAAGAGTGATGATTTTAAAGGTTTTGTTGACACATTAGGTGCATTAGCACTTAAAACGACACCAGCAAATATCGATGAATTCCTTACTCAAACTTTGGACAATGGCGATTCACTTGAAAAAGCTCGTGAAGATATTGTGGCTAAAGTAGGTGAGAACGTTTCAATTCGTCGCGTTCAAACTATCACTGCTGGTACTGGCGTTATTGGCGCTTACAAGCATGGTGAGCGCATTGCAGTATTATCAGTTATTGAAGGTGGCGATGAGTCATTGGCAAAAGACATTGCGATGCATGTTGCTGCCACGCGCCCTGAGTGTGTAACTGAAGATGAGCTTAATCCAGAGCTACTTGAAAGAGAAAAAGCAATTTTCGTCGAGCAAGCTCGTGAATCTGGCAAGCCAGACAACATCATTGAAAAAATGATCGGTGGTCGCATGAAGAAGTTTGTTAATGAAGTAACGCTTTACGGCCAATCTTTTGTTAAAGACCCTGACACAACTGTTGGCGCACTTGCTAAAGCAAACAATGCTGAAGTTAAATCATTCGTTAGATACGAAGTTGGTGAAGGCATTGAAAAGAAAGAAGAAAACTTTGCTGAAGAAGTAGCGGCACAAATGAAAGGTTAATCCCTTTATTTGAAAGTCTTAAAAAGAGTGCTGATGCGCTCTTTTTTTTTGCGCTAAACAATACGAAGCTTTTCATCCAAACAGTGTTCAGTATTGCACATCTGAACAACAAGCTCCTCTTGATAAGTTTGATATAGCAAACGTTTGAGTCGATCAAGTTGTTCTTGACTCATCAACTCAGGGTGCCTGGTGATTCGCAACTGATGGTCCACATTAGCATGCAATAACATCTCTAAAGACTCCCACGCCTTTTCTCCTGAGTTTGGTGTTTTGGTG
>NZ_JAQRMS010000252.1 GCF_028599055.1 Candidatus Thioglobus sp. | reverse complement strand
TCTAATGTATCTCAAAAACCGTAACAGATGGCTGATGAAATGTAATGGCAAAATTGTTCAGCATGAATAGGGCATGGTTTGCCAGGTGAGCGATTCAGGCTCTTGAGAGCCTCTTGTTGGTGTTTTAACGCCACTTACAATATTTCAGCTATATCGTGGCGACCAGTTTTAGTGGTGGAGGAAGCGAACTAAAGCGACCTTCCTGTATATGGAACATGTAATTCCTCTATCCATAAGATATGACTTTAATTCTGGAACCAACATTCTTTCAAAATCTCCCACGCAAGTAAGTTTACGAAATTCGCGAAAACCGGAAGTACGTCTGCTATACATTTGTTATTTGTCGTATACTTATTTCGCCTCCGTACAGGAGAGGCACTATAACCCAAAACTCCGCTATTAGAGATGTCCACTATAGGAAGGCATTTCTTATTTAAAGGTGTCCTTTCTAGAAAGTGACTCCTTATTTACATACACTGTATGTATGAAGTGAATTGCTATTTAGAATGGCTCTTTATAGACATATTTTAAGAAATACCTTTTTATTGAGAGTGATTTACTCTTTAGAGATGTCCTTTATAGATAGTTATTTTCTGTTAAGAGGTGCCCTATATTGACAGTGATTTACTCTTTAGAGATGTCCTTTATAGATAGTTTATTTTCTGTTAAGAGGTGCCCTATATTGAGAGTGATTCATAATATAGAGATATCTTTCAACAAAAAGTAAACATTACGATGTTTGGTTCATCTTTACCTCCAGTTGTTTGTAAGGGGGAGGGAGGGGGGCTCATATCTTATTTACGTTATTTGTTAATTTTGGGCATAGTGCTATCCAACACATATTCAAAGTGTTGTGTTTTATTTTGATTTTCTTGTGTACCTTATTTTGCCAGTTATTGTTCACTTTTGCTTGCCCCTTCTGTATTCTCGTTTACGTTTATTTATAGCATGTTGTCTGAATACAAAGTTTATTTTTATTTTTCAGAATTAAAGCAGGCTGATTCTATTATGGAGAACTTAACAAGTTGATACAACAAACTTTTATACTATAAATACTCACAGACAGCATTGCATGCTGGGACATAATCTTTATAATTGATGTTGATTGACATTATAGATACATTAAATTAAATGTTTTTTTGTAGTTTTAGAGAAAAAAATTTGATGATATACTAATGTCATTTAACCTTTGGGGGTTAGGGTTCTGGTGTTTAATGCCACATTCAACAATATTTCAGCCATATCGTGGCTGTCAGTTTTATTGGTGGAGGAAACCGGAGTTAACCCAGAGAAAACCACTGCAAGTCACTGACAAACTTTATCACATAATGTTGTATCCAGTACACCTCGTCATGAACGAGGTTCGAACTCACCACATTAGTGGCAGGGGCCCGGGTGGCTCAATGAGTTAGGTCGCTGACTTTCAATACTCATACAAGCCTATCACCAATACGGCGTGGGTTCAAGCCTGGCTTTGTAAATTACAAAAAGGGTGCGCTCGA
>NZ_JAQRMS010000251.1 GCF_028599055.1 Candidatus Thioglobus sp. | reverse complement strand
TATTTAAATCTATATACCAGTATAGATATGTACATTGGTAAGTATGTCATTATGTAGAAACTACACCAGACTGCCATCTGATATTTTATTTCTACTCTGTACATGTCTTTACTTTATAGAATGAACTTTCAGTGTAGTCATATCTATACTGGTATATAGATTTAAATACATGGGGGGAATTGAATTGTACCAACGTAATTGATATCTACCGAACCCATCAGGTGGCCTTAAATTGTACTCTCCTGTATTAACTTATCAAGCAGGATGTTATGTTTGTACTGAGTTCTGGTGTACTTTAATAAATTTTATGTCAGGGAAAACTGAGGTCTTACAATGACAGTTGACCTTTGCAGGTAGTTCTGGTGTACTTTTATCAATTTATGCAGTGAAAACTGAGGTCTTATAATGACAGTTGACCTTTGTAGGTAGTTCTGGTGTACTTTTATCAATTTATGTGGGGGAAACTGAAGTCTTATAATGACAGTTGACCTTTGTAGGTAGTTCTGGTGTACTTTTATCAATTTATGCAGTGAAAACTGAGGTCTTATAATGACAGTTGACCTGTGTAGGTAGTTCTGGTGTACTTTTATAAATTTATGTGGGGAAAACTGAGGTCTTATAATGACAGTTGACCTTTGTACCTAGTTCTGGTGTACTTTTATCAATTTATGTGGGGAAAACTGGGGTCTTACAATGACAGTTGACCTTTGAAGGTAGTTCTGGTGTACTTTTATCAATTTATGTTGGGAAAACTGAGGTCTTACAATGACAGTTGACCTTTGTAGGTAGTTCTGGTGTACATTTATCAATTTATGTGGGGAAAACTGAGGTCTTATATGACAGGTGACCTCTCGATCCATAGAGTTTAAATGAAAGGTTGTAACAATATGAACCTGCCCTTACAAAAGATGGCAGGCTGACATGTCACATGACACATAACTCACAACATAGCCAGTTCACTGTCAGAGGATGATTCAAAACTATTTTAACATCCATATAAAGTCAATGAGTAAAATAATATTACATTTTGAATTCAACTGAAATTAAATCGATACAATAAAATATCAATAATAATTAAATAATAATAATAATAAATATTCAGCATGTTTTAATTTAACTATACTGTTACCCCACCTTCAGTAAACTTGGGTCAGATATGTTAATAATAGACACACATTTGAAAAAGAAAAAGAGAACAAAAGAGAGCAAATTTCACATTTTAGTGGTCACTAATTAGATGGTTTCTTCACTCAGTTGCCATCCATTTTATATTTGTAATAAATATTTGTAAATTACATTGTCATAATGAATAAGCTCACTGATATTATCTCAGTGGTCAGGCTCTGTAAAACAGTTTGACTATTTCTATGACCTACATGCAGTTAGACAAAAAAATATCAGGAATGTCTTCTTAGTTTGCTTCAACACTATAAGTTCAACTGATACATTTTTTGTTTATGTCTTCGTTAAAAGTATAAAGCCTGCATATTAAAAGAGTCATAACATATTCTAAAG
>NZ_JAQRMS010000250.1 GCF_028599055.1 Candidatus Thioglobus sp. | reverse complement strand
ATTTAGATTTTTACCTAATATTTGATATTTAGGTAAAAAAGTTAAATATAATCTAGTTAATTTTTAATACTGGTAAATATGATAACAGATAAAAAGCCTATTATTGAGCAAATGCGTGAAACCATGAGACGCATGCATTATGCGTATAAAACTGAAAATACTTATTGCGATTGGGTGAGGCGCTTTATCAAATTTTCAGACATGCGCAGTAGAGATGAATTGTTTGAAAATTCTGAAACTAAAGTAGAGGATTTTTTAACGGATTTGGCAGTGAGGCAAAATGTGGCTGCTAGTACGCAAAATCAAGCGTTTAATGCGTTGGTTTTTCTTTATAAAGAGGTGTTAAATAGAGCGCTTGAAAACGTGCAGGCTGCGCGTTCGCGTAAAGAGCCACGTATTCCTGTGGTACTAAGTGTCAAAGAGGTGAAAAAAGTATTGGCAAAACTAAGTGGTAATAATGCTTTAATGGTGAGTTTGTTATATGGTGGTGGTTTGCGAATTTCTGAGTTGGTACGTTTGCGTGTGCAGGATATTGATTTTGACTACGGCCAAATCACCGTGCGTGATGGCAAGGGTAAAAAAGACAGAGTAACACCACTGGCTTTAAAAATTATGCCATTATTGCGCGCCCATTTAGAGCAAAGAAAGAGTGTGCATCAAGATGATTTGGCACAAGGTTATGGCAGTGTTTATTTGCCCAATGCTTTGGCTAAAAAATATCCAAATGCGGATAAAGAATTTGGCTGGCAATATGTGTTTGCCAGCAGAAATATTGCCACCGACCCTAGAAGTGGCGTTAATCGTCGCCATCATATTGACCAATCAGCGGTGAATAAGGCAATTAAAGTAGCGGTTAAACGCTGCGTTAGTATTGATAAAAAAGTATCAGCACACACCTTTAGGCATTCATTTGCGACGCATTTGTTGCAAACAGGCACGGATATTCGCACCATTCAAGCTTTGCTTGGGCATAGTGATTTGCAAACGACGATGATTTACACGCATGTGTTGCGTCAAGGTGGGCAAGGGGTGGTGTCACCATTTGATAAGTTATGATTTTTTCAACTGCTGAATTAATCTTGGTTGGTTTGATTTTCCTATGGGCTGGTTTTGTGCGTACTGGGCTTGGTTTTGGTGGTGCAGCACTTGGTTTGCCGTTGATGTTGTTATTGGGCGGTAGTCCGGTTTATTGGTTGCCAATTATCGGTTTACACCTCCTATTTTTCTCCTCGTTAACGTTGTTCAAATCAATCAAAAAAGTTGATTGGCACTATTTAAAGCAATCATTGTTATGGATTATTCCGCCGACGCTCATTGGTGTTGCTGGTTTATTGAGTTTGCCCGATGTGGTGGTGGTTGTGTTTATATACTCAATCACGATTTTTTATGCGATTACTTGGGTTTTTGATCATAAAATCACCTCGCACAAACCTTGGGTAGATAAGTTTTTATTGATTATCGGCGGCTACGTGGCTGGCACGTCACTGACTGGTGCGCCATTAATCGTGGCTGTTTACATGCGTCA
>NZ_JAQRMS010000025.1 GCF_028599055.1 Candidatus Thioglobus sp. | reverse complement strand
ATTGGTGAAACACACAGGCTTTATACAAAAATGATCAATACCCGCGAGCAGTGGACGGGCTATTTATGGCAAGGGCGTTTTGCTTCGTTTCCCATGGATGAGTCATATTTGCTCAGAGCGGCGGCTTATGTAGAACTTAATCCTGTGGCCGCTGGCATGGTCAAAAACCCCTGGGATTACAAATATAGCAGTGTTCATGCGCACTTATCTGGCAAAGATGAGCTGGGAATCATTGACCCGAATCCCTTGCTCGATTTGGTTGATGATTGGAAGCTTTACCTGAAGCTGTCAAAAGATGACAAGGTTGACGAGCTACAAAAGCATGCGCGAACAGGCAGGCCACTTGGAGAAGAGGGCTTTGTGAAAACTGCAGAGGGGTTGCTTGATAGGGTTCTTAGAAAAAACAAGCCTGGACCGAAAGTAGATAATTAAGTATTGTGTCCCTTTAATTCCTTCAATTTGACGTTTGAATAAAATTGAATATAATAGTTTATATATTTATTCAAATAAAGGTGATTGATATGAAGACAGTAACTATGCGTGTTGATGATGACATTTATAAAACCATTAAGCTAGCCGCAGAAGGGCAAAAGCGAAATATCTCAAATTTTATTGAATTTGCTACGATGCAATATTTGCTAACAGATCAATATGTTGATGAACTTGAGATGAAAGAGATATTACAAGACAAAGTGTTGCTTGATAATTTAGAAAGCGGACTTAATGATTTAAAGGCTGGAGATTATACGATTGTCTAAATTTCAGATTGCAGAAACCAAAACTTTTATCAAGACTAGAAAAAAGATAGATGACAAGATTTATAGTAAGATTGTGCAAATTGTTTATCCGCAATTGAGAGAAAATCCATTTTTTGGTACCAACATTAAAAAATTAAAGGGTAATTTAGACGGTTATTATCGGTATCGAATCGGCAGTTATCGTTTGTTTTACTTAATTGATAATGAAAGGGTGTTGGTTGCAATTGTTGATTTGCAACATAGACAAAAGGCTTATGGATAAACATATAAACATATAATTAAGTATCGTGTCCCCTTAATTCCCTTAATTCAGAAAGCTTGTTGGGATTAGTTAGTTTTTAGGATTGTTATCGTTTACAATTCCAATCATGAAATTTTTATCGATTGCTGTATTGATTTGGGCAGGAGTGCTTAGTGCCAACACGTCTTTATATGAAAGAGGGCGCGATTATTACTACGGTCAAAATGTTGAAAAAAATTTAGAGAAAGCTAAAAGCGCTTTTGAACACGCAGCTAAACTAGATAATCTTGATGCTATTAATGCTTTGGGCATTATGTATATTACTGGCACGGGTGTTAAGCAAAATGATATCAAAGGTATTGATCATCTAACGCGCTCAGCTACTTTAGGTCATCCAAAATCTCAATATGATTTAGGCTCTATGTATTATTTAGGTATAGGTGTTGAGCGTGATTTAAGTTTGGCTCAGCAATGGATTAAAAAATCCGCCATTCAAGGTTATGCAGATGCGCAGAATAATCTAGCTAAGATGTATGAGCAGGGCGTTGGGGTTAAAAAAAATCCAATACTTGCCAACAGGTGGAGACTTAAATCAGCTGAATCGGGTAATAGTGATGAGCAGTATCGCTTGGGTGTTGCTTATACGGATGACGAAGATTATGAACAAGCTTACAGTTGGCTGTTAAAGTCGGCCAATCAAAACCATGCCAAAGCCCAGGAAAAATTAGCGGCTTTGTTTGAGCAGGAATTTTTTCTTTATAAATTTGGCGCTCAACCTAGTGCCAAAAAAGCATTTACTTGGTACCGGAAATCGTATGATAATGGTAATGATAAATTAAGCCATAAATTGGCTGATTTATATGAACAGGGTATTGGCACTGAAGTTGATTATGTTAAGTCGCATGCGCTTTATCGAAAGGCACTCGATCAAGGAAATTTAGATGCTTATTTGGCCATTGCTCAACATTACAAACTGGGTAACGGTGTTAAGAAAAATTTGGAAAAAGCTTATAGCTTTACCATTGCAGCAGCAAGAAAAAATCATCAACCATCACAATTTGAAGTGGCAAAAATGTATCTTAGTGGCACCGGAGTAAAAGTGTCAATTAGTAAAGCTAAATATTGGCTAAATAGGCTTCAAAAAAACAATCATCAAGAAGCGATTGGGTTGCTAAATTCATTAAATAAACGGTAGAAATCTGCCAGTTTTCTTTTGGTAGTTTTTATAGTGATGAAATCGCTTTGATAATAACTTCTCTTCAAAATTGGATTTTAGAAATAAATCAACAATAAGAATTAGCATAACAATTTGATTAATAAGAGTTGTATTGGTTAGCAGCAAAGCTAAGCAGGCGAGCATAACGCTTGTGTACATTGGGTGACGAATATAGGTGTAAATACCAACCGTGACCAATTGATGATCTTTTTTTAATGCAGGCGTGATATTTAAATTGGAAATCTTCATATTGGCTAAAGCAATTAGTCCGATTAGCAAAGATAAAATCAATAAAACAGTTGAGATTAAATTGAAATTGTCTAATTGAGCGTTGGCAATTAAGAAGAAAATTGCACTGAATTGAATAACAACATAAATCATGATTAGCTTGGGTAGTTATAATAAGCTTATTATCTCAAATTATTTACGCTAGAAATGCAAACACCTTACGATATTGTAATTATTGGATCAGGCCCAGCAGGGTTAAGTTTTGCTTGCTCGATGCTTGATACAGACGCCAGGGTTTTATTAATTGAGCGTTCAGATTTTGAGTCTATTTCAAAGCCACAAGAAGATGGCCGAGAGATTGCGCTTACGCATTTATCGCTTAAAATTCTAAAAAAATTGGGCGTTTGGGATTTGATTGATCAAACTCAAGTTGCCCCGTTAAGAGAGGCCAAGGTATTTGATGGTGATTCGCCTTCACTGCTTAACTTTAAGCCTGATCAAAAAAACATTGATGCTTTGGGTTATTTGGTACCTAATTACTTGATTCGTCAAGCATTGTTTGATCGAATTAAAGATGCTGCTAATATTGACCTTAGGTGTGATGCTAAAGTGAGTGATGTTCAGCAACAGCCTAATCATGCGCAAATTGTGCTTGAAAATAATGAGACGATTGAGGCTAAATTAGTCATTGCAGCAGACTCTCGTTTTTCTGAAATTCGACGAAAAGTTGGCATTCCTACGCTAATGAAAGATTTTTCTAAAGTGATGATTGTGACAAAAATGACGCATGAGAAGCCGCACAACAATATTGCTCTAGAGTGTTTTGATTATGGCAAAACACTGGCTTTATTGCCAATGGTGGGCAATGCATCTTCTGTGGTGTTAACAGTTAAAACTAATGAATCGCAAAAAATGCTAGACATGTCAGAAGAGGAATTTAACAGTTTTGTGACTGATTTCTTTAAGGATGAATTCGGGCATATGACACAAGCCGGTGTTAGGCATTCCTATCCATTGATTGGCACGCATGCGCAAACTTTTATCGCGCAGCGATTTGCATTAATTGGTGATGCTTCTGTTGGCATGCATCCTGTCACAGCACATGGTTTTAATTTAGGATTAAGAGGGCAGGATATACTGGCCAATTTAGTTAAAGAGGCACTGACTCATGGTCAAGATATTGGCTCAGAGCCTTTGTTAAAGCTTTATGAGAAAAAGCATATCAATCTAACTCGATTAATGTTTTTTGGCACAAATGGTGTGGTGGCCTTATTTACCAATGATGCGCCAGTTGTTAAGCAAGTGAGGAGAATGGTGTTGAAAATTGCTGAGCATTTTCCACCGATTAAATATCTTATTTCACACCATTTGACTGAAGCAAATAAAAATAAATTTTTACCTTTCTGATGAGTGTTGATTTACAACAACTTAGGCGCGAATTTACCAGCAGTGGTATAACGCGTGCGCAAATGAATGAAAATCCATTTGTTCAGTTTGAACAGTGGATAGAGCAAGCGAGTGATGCGCAATTAACCTTGCCAAATGCCATGAGTTTGGCCACCAGTAATGAGGACGAAGTGAGCCTTAGGACGGTATTGTTAAAATCATTTGATGAGCAGGGGTTTGTTTTTTTTACCAATTATAATTCAACAAAATCGCAACAAATTAAAGCCAATCCAAATGCTGCGTTGCTTTTCCCTTGGCTAGATTTAGAAAGGCAAGTTAAAATCTCTGGCGCTGTTGAGAAAATATCAACCTTGGAGTCTGTTAAGTATTTTTCATCACGCCCTAAAGATTCTCAATTAGGCGCTTGGGCGTCAAGTCAATCTAGTGGCCTCACATCCAGACAGGCGCTATTAATGCAATTTGAAGCGATGAAGAATAAATTTAAACAAGGTGAAATACCTCTGCCAGATTTTTGGGGTGGGTATCGTGTTATTCCGCATCGAATTGAATTTTGGCAGGGTAGAGAAAATCGCCTGCATGATCGTTTTGTTTATCTTAAACAGGGCGATAATTGGATCATTAAACGTCTAGCGCCTTAAGTTGCTGATGACTGGTTGAGTATCAGGTTTCTTCCCGGTCCAAAACTCAAAACTACTGGCTGCTTGTTCAACCAGCATGCCTAATCCATCAACAATCATAGTAGCATTATTTACCTTTGCCCAATCCATAAATGGCGTTTGTTTGCCATACATTAAATCATAGCAAATAGCACCATTTGCGCAACCACCAGCAATATCAGGCATCTTGCCATCAAGTGATGCGCTGGTTGCATTGATGATGATATCTACCGGATCATTCTTGATTTTTTCTAAACCAAATCCACACGTTTTGCCATAGCTTGAAAAATCTTTTTGTAGTTTCTCGGCTTTACTAGCGGTTCGGTTGGCAATCATAACCCGTTTAGGGGATTGTTCTAATATGGGCAATAGAATGCCTTGTGTTGCGCCACCAGCCCCTAAAATCAACACAACCTTGTTTTCAAGGTTAATCTTTAGATTGTTTACCAAATCATTAACCAGCCCTATGCCATCAGTATTTTCACCAATAATCACATCGTCTTTAATTTTAATGGTGTTGACAGCGCCTGCCATTTTTGCATTTAACGTTAGCTCTGAAGCAAAGTTAAAAGCATCTAATTTAAAAGGCACAGTGATATTAAATCCACTAGCACCTTTGTTGATAAACTGATTGGCGCTATCACAAAACCCATTAATTGGTGCAAGGATTTTTTTATATTCAACCGTTAATCCTGTTTGCTGTGCAAATTGAGCATGAATATCAGGCGATAGACTGTGTTCAATCGGATTACCAAATACAGCCAATTTAATCATGAGTTAATCTTCTAGCTTAATTTCTTGAGGTTTTGGTTGTTGAGTGGCTTTAGGCTTTGGTGTAGTTGCTTTATTGCCATCTTTTTGTGGCTTATCTGCCATATTGCCGTTAACTTGTTTTTGATTAGAATTGTTGCCATCAGCTTGCTTTTTAGGCTGATTATTCTGCTGCTTAGGTTTATTCTGTTGTGGCTTATCAGCTTGCTTTTTAGGCTGATTATTCTGCTGCTGCTTAGGTTTATTCTGTTGCGGCTTATCAGCTTGCTTTTTAGGCTGATTATTCTGCTGCTGCTTAGGTTTATTCTGTTGCGGCTTATCAGCTTGCTTTTTAGGCTGATTCTGCTGCTGCTTAGGTTTATTCTGTGCGTTATTGCTTTTACCTTTATTACGATTACGGTTGCGATTACGGTTGCGATTTTTATTATTCGAACTATTATTGCGCTTATTTGGTTTCTTTTTCTTTTTGCCAAATAATGCCGCTTTTATTCTCTCCAATAAAGAAGGTTTTTGCACTTTTTTGCTTACTGCTTCAGGAACGCGCGTTTGCGGGCGATTCATATTAATAGCTGGAATCTCTGATTCATCAGCCAATCCGTTTTCGGCCAATGTTTGCTGTGGTTTAGAGATGCCTTGGTAACTCTTATGTTGAGACTTTTTATTACCTTTTTGCTTGTTAATGGTAAAGTTCGGAAATTGCATGTACGGATTTGGCAATAGCGTTATTTTGATACTATGCTTAGCTTCTAATCGGGCAATATCCTGGCGCTTTTCATTAAGGATGTAAGTGATTACTTCAACACTTGATTGAATGGTTAATCTAGAGGTTTGATTGCTGGCATTACAGCCATCTTCTAGTTGCCTTAAGATGTTGAGTGCCAGTGTTGGAATAGTTGGCGTAGTGCCGCGTCCATGACAAGCCGGGCAAGATTTTTCAACCGATTCGGTCACAGAGCTCATAAGGCGCTGTCGCGACATCTCAAGTAAACCAAATTTTGAAATATTGCCGATTTGAATGCGAGCTCGATCTGATTGAGTTGCTGTTTCCATGGCCTTTTCAATGGCTTGTCGATGCTCTTCGGTTGCCATATCAATAAAGTCAATAACTACTAGGCCACCAATATCTCTAAGTTGTAATTGGATGGCGATTTCTTTGGCAGCTTCTAGGTTGGTGTTGTAGGCTGTTTCTTCAATATCAGAGCCTTTTGTGGCGCGTGCAGAGTTAATGTCAACAGCCGTTAATGCCTCTGTTGGATCAAACACAACTGTGGCACCTGTACGTAGTGTTACTTCACGATTGAAAACGCTTTGTACTTGGTTTTCAACACCCATGTGGTTAAATAAAGAATGCTCACTGACATCAAAGAACTTGATGCGATCAAGGTATTGAGGCAATACAAAGCTAACAAACTCTTTGGCATTTTGAAACGCCTCTAATTCATCAATAATAACACTGTCGGTATCAGCACGTAGGTAGTCTCTTAAGGTGCGAATAATAATGTCACTTTCTTGATAAATTAAGAAGGGTGCAGCTCGATTCTCGGCAGCTGTATTAATGGATTTCCATAGGTCAGATAGGTAATCTACCTCCCATTGAAGCTCCTCTAGGCTTTTGCCACTACCTGCAGTACGAATAATTAGGCCTGAGTTTTTAGGCATAACAATTTTGCCGATAATTTCTTTTAATGATTGACGATCATTTGAAGTAATTTGACGAGAAATACCGTGGCTTTTAGGGTTGTTAGGCGTTAGAATCATGTACGCACCAGCAAGGTTGATATAGGTGCTTAAAGCGGCACCCTTGTTACCACGCTCTTCTTTTTCAACCTGTACAATGATTTCTTGACCTTCTTTTAGAACGTCAGAAATAGTGAGTTTAGAGCCTTTCGGAGTGGCGCCATTGTAGAGTGATTCGGCTACTTCTTTAAATGGCAGGAAGCCTTGTCTTTCTTTACCGTAGTCAACAAACGCTGCTTCTAAAGATTGCTCTACTCGAGAAATTTTACCGCGATAAATATTGCCTTTGGTTTTCTTATTAAGGCTGGTTTCAATGTTAAGCCCAGTGAGCTTTTTGTTCTTGACAACACCTACTCTGATTTCCTCTTTGTGAGTGGCGTTGATTAAAATATGATTCATGGTTAAGTCCTTGTTGTGGTGGACTTATATGCGCACATAGGCAATCAGCACTCAGGTGCTGATTCGAGATTAAAGTGTGATCTATATTCATCATTAATGATAAAAACCTTTCTTTACAAGGGTTTAAACCCTTTTTCAGGTCTTGCTACTCTAGCGTAATAAGATCTGAATTATTCTGTTATGTGGCATTAATAAGCCCAAAATATTATTAAACTTTTGTGGCGTTATTGTTGGCACAAAAGTATTTATAAATTCTTTATTGGCTGATAAAAACAAATATCAAGCCTCTTTATTTTAACACAAATGATAAGGATTTAGTGTTAAAAGAAAGTTTGATGTAGAAGGGCTCTTTATTTGCTTTATTGGTTGAGTGATCGACCACCATCAACAGCAATAATCTGACCAGTGATGTAGTTTGAATTTGCTAAAAATACGACAGTATCGGCGATGTCAGTTGCAGACCCTTGTTTGTTTAGGGCGATTTTTTTAAGCATGGATTGTTTTTGTGCTTGAGTCAGTTCTGCATCATTTTCAGGCCACAAAATTGAGCCTGGTGCTACACCATTCACTCGAATATTTGGAGATAGATCCTTAGCCAGTGTTTTGGTCATCATGCCAATCGCGGCTTTAGAGATATTATAAAGTGAGTGATTTTTCAATGGTCGATCTGCATGAATATCAACAATATTAACAATACAACCATGACTCGCTTCAAGCTGTGGTTGTAGATTGACAGATAAAAACAAAGGCCCCATTAAATTAGTATTCATCATTGTTTGATAATTAGCTGGCGTAATATCGGCAATAGGTGTTGGGTAAAAGATTGATGCATTGTTAATCAAGACATCTAGCTTGGTAACGCTTTGACATAATTGCTCAATATCAGTTAAATCTGCAAGCTCAGCAGCTACTATTTCAGCTGAATCAGGTCGAATTTGATTTAATTCGTCCGCTAGAGATTTGGCAGCAGATTTTGACGTACGATAATGAATGATCAGGTTGAATCCTGCCTGATGGAGGCTGCGACAAATTTGTTGACCAATGCGATGTGCACCACCTGTGACTAAAGCTGTTTTCATATAAAATACTAGTTCGATGAACCTTGAAGAAATTATTAAAGATACTATTATACAAAATCAAGCGCCCATAGGTTTTGATGAATTTATGCAATTGGCTTTGTATTATCCAAAATTGGGCTATTATCGCTCAGGGTCTGAAAAATTTGGTGAAAAAGGTGATTTTATCACTGCACCTGAAACATCAGACTTATTCGGGTTTTGTCTAGCAAAACAGTGCGCTGAAGTATTAAAGTTGGAAGATGATATTTTAGAGTTTGGTGCTGGCAGTGGTGTGCTTGCTGCGCAGATATTGTTTGAATTAGGCCGATTGAACAAACTACCCAAACATTATTATATTTTGGAATTAAGTGCTGAACTTAGGTATCGTCAACAGCAAACAATTTCCAGTGTGCTGCCTGAATTGTTGGGTCGAGTGGTTTGGTTGGATGAATTGCCCAAAGGGTTTTGTGGCGTTGTTATTGCGAACGAAGTCCTAGATGCCATGCCAGCAAAACGAATCATTCAACAAAAAAAGCATTTTTATGAATTAGGTGTTGGCTTAAGTCAAACGGGGTTTGATTGGCAGATTAAGAATATTAAGCTTAGTGAGAATGATTATGCGTTGCCATCACTGATGAGTGAAGGATATACGACTGAAATTAATCAGCAGGCAAATGCTTGGATTAATGCTTTGCATGATGCTGTAGATAACGCACTAATTTTGCTTATTGATTACGGCATGCATCGAGATGAATATTTTCATCCACAGCGTAATGACGGCACACTGCGTTGCTATCATCATCATAAAGCCAGTGACAATCCTTTTATTAATATTGGCGAGCAAGACATTACCACATCGGTTAATTTTTCAGATATTGCTGATCAAGCCAGCTCAAGTGGTTTTAATATTATCGGGTATGCAACACAGGCAATGTTTTTACTTTCTTTAGGGATTGATGAGTATCTTTTGAACGAAACTGATGAAAATAAACGCATCACGCTTGCACAACAAGTCAAGCAGTTAATTTTGCCCAGTGCCATGGGTGAGAGCTTTAAAGTGTTGGCGCTTAATACAACACAACAGGTAAAATTAACCGGATTTAAAGAACAAGACTTGACGCATAAGTTGTAAACTTACCTTATTATGGATTTCATTCAAACAATCGTATTAGCATTGGTTCAGGGACTAAGTGAATTTTTGCCAATCTCTTCTTCGGCGCATTTAATTCTGGTGCCAAAAATAACGAACTGGCCTGATCAAGGGTTGGCCTTTGATGTGGTTGTACACATGGGTACTTTGAGCGCCATTGTGTTTTATTATCGAGCCATTATCAAAATGTTAATGATTGATTTTTTCTACTCAGTTATTAAGGTTCAAACCGTTGGCCAATCCAAGATGGCTTGGGGTGTTTTATTGGGCACTATTCCTGTTGGTTTGGCTGGGTTGCTGTTTAAGAATTTTATTGAAATTAATTTACGCTCAACCGAAATTATTGCTTATTCAACCTTGGCTTTCGGCCTGTTGTTAGGTTTAGCAAGCTGGATTGATGGCCGTAATACAGCGCCAAGATCTGAGTTGAGTTGGACAGATGTGAGCTTTATTGGTGTTATGCAAGCTTTGGCACTAATTCCAGGTACCTCAAGATCAGGTATTACCATTACTGCTGGCTTATTGATTGGTTTGTCTAAAAACATATCGACACAATTTGCCTTTTTGTTATCCATTCCAGTGATTACATTATCTGCATTATTGATGATGTTGGATCTGTATCAACAGCCGCAAGTAGTCGATTGGCCCATGTTAATTGTTGGGTTTTCTATAGCGGCGATCAGCTCATACTTGACCGTGGTATTTTTTATTAAACTGCTTGATACAATTGGATTAATGCCGTTTGTTATGTATAGAATTATTTTAGGAGTATTGTTATTAGCGCTATAGCACCACAACCGATTTACAGAAAAGATTATCAGCCTAGCGCTTATCTTATTCATACTACAGAGTTAAGTTTTGATCTACGCGAGAATGAGACGATAGTTAGCTCAAAGATTCATTTTTATAAAAATCCCAAATGCTTGACCAATGACAATACACTTTTTTTAAATGGTATTGACTTAGAGTTAATCTCTATTGTTATAGAGGGTGATCAGCCTAATTATGAATTGCAAGATGAGGGGTTGCAGTTATATCAATTGAACGATGAGTTTGTATTGGAGCTTGTTAATCGAATTCATCCTGAAGTTAATACTAGTCTTAATGGTTTGTATCAGTCTAGTGGTAATTTCTGTACACAATGTGAGGCGCATGGTTTTAGGCAAATTACCTATTATCTTGACAGGCCAGACGTTCTGAGTGTATTTACGACACACATCATTGCTGATAAAGATAAATATCCAGTGTTACTTAGTAATGGTAATTTAACCAAAACATCAGCAGGAAAAGTCACCTGGCATGACCCTACTTCAAAACCCTGTTATTTGTTTGCACTGGTGGCTGGTGATTTTGCCGTATTGGAAGATAGTTATACAACCATTTCGGGCAGGGAAGTAGCGCTTAAAATTTATGTTGAGCATCATAATATTAACAAAACTGGTTTTGCCATGGATTCGCTTAAGCGTTCTTTTGCTTGGGATGAGTCACGTTTTAATTTGGAATACGATTTAGATATTTATATGATTGTGGCCGTGGATGATTTTAATATGGGCGCTATGGAAAACAAAGGCTTGAATATTTTTAATTCAACCTTTGTATTGGCAGATCCGAAAACAGCGACTGATAAAGATTTTATTAATGTTGAAGCGGTTATTGGTCATGAGTATTTTCACAATTGGACGGGTAACCGAGTCACTTGTCAAGATTGGTTTCAGCTAAGCTTGAAAGAAGGTCTGACCGTTTTTAGAGATCAAGAATTTACCTCTGATTTACACGCTCGTTCGATTAAGCGTATTGAAGATGTTAACGCACTACGCACGTTTCAATTTGCAGAAGACGCAGGGCCGATGAAGCATCCGGTCAGACCAGAAAGCTATATAGAAATGAACAATTTTTATACGCTAACTGTTTATGAAAAAGGTGCAGAAGTGATCCGCATGATTCATAGTTTTTTAGGTGAAGCAGGTTTTCAAAAAGGGATGAAACTTTATTTTGAGCGTCATGATGGTGATGCGGTTACGATTGATGATTTTGTTGCCAGCATGAGTGATGCCAATGATTTTGATTTCAAACCCTTCATGACTTGGTATTCATGCTCGGGCACACCAAGCGTTAGCATTAGTTCGAATTACAACGAAAAAGAGCAAAGTCTGCAAGTGGTTGTCAAGCAACTTGGTGAGCATTGTTATTTCTGGCCTTTGAATTATGCTTTGTTCAGTGAACAAGGTAAAAAGATCAAGCAAGGTATGCTAACAGTTGATCAAAAACAACAAGAGTTTGTATTGACAGGGGTTACTTCTAAACCAATCGCTTCGTGGTTGCGAGAGTTTTCAGCACCTATTAAGCTAGTTACAGAGTTAACGGTTGTGCAAAAAATAGTTTTGGTTGGCTGTGAAGAGGATGCATTTTCTATTTGGGATAATGCACAGCAAATATGGCTGTCAATGATTCTAACGCCAGATAAGGTGAATGAGATGAATTTTTTCAACGCCCTTGAAAAATTCATTAACACAACCACAGATAAATCTTTAGTAAGCAAGGTATTAACCCTGCCTTCAGAGCGACTGTTACATCAACAGGTTAAGGTGATTGATGTGTTTAAAATTCAGCAGCAGCGTGAAGCGGTCATTCAAAAAATACTCAATCGATTCGAATCATTACTACTTGCCACTTATCAATCATTAATTAATACCGATGTTTATGAGTTGACGCCCGAAGCAGTTGGCAATAGATCTTTAAAAAATACTTGCTTGTACTATTTGAGTCAAGCAGGGCATTTGCAACTCGTTAATGAGCAGTTTAACCAAGCGAATTGCATGACCGATCAGATTGCTGCTTTCAATGCATTGCTTAGTTGTAAAAACTCTTATCAAGCGCAAGCTAAAGAGGTTTTTTACCAAACTTATAAAGATGACGTTCAGGTGATGGATAAATTCTTTGCTGCACAGTCCACTGCTAAATTGACAACCGTAGAGGATATTGAGCGATTAATGACGCATGAGTTGTTCTCGTTTAACACGCCAAATCGTCTGCGCAGTGTGGTGGGTGGTTTTACTCAAAATTATATTAATTTTCACCATCAGGCTGGTTATGAGTTTTTTACTGATATTATTTTAAAATTAAACAAAAGTAATCCACAAATAGGCGCGCGATTGGTATCGGTTTATAACCATTGGAGGCGCTTCACCCCAGAGCTAAAAGCACTGCAAAAACAGCAGTTGGAGCGGATTATGCAAACAAAAGATTTGTCAAGCGATATCTTTGAAATTGTTCAAGCGGCGCTTAAACCCTAATCCAAAAATAGAAATCACCAACCTAGCGCCACCCCTTACCCCATATGCATTTACAAAAAATAGCCGCCGAACCTATGGGTGGGACTAATATTTTTTACAAACGCATATGGGGCAAGGGATAACACTATTTTAGCAATTTCTATATTTGGATTAGGGTTAAATAAAATAACATTTGTTTTTTAATGGTAAAACAATAATATATAATTTAATTTCAATTTATAAAAAAATATACTATGCATACCGTAAAAGAATTAGAAAAACAGCAAGTTGGACTGAGAATGCCTGCTTATTTGTTAAACGAGATTGACGAATTGACCAAAAAATACAAGGTCAATCGCTCAGAAATTTTAATTGAAGCAGCAAAAAGCTATATTGATAGTGTTGCCGAGCGAGACGTTCATCAGCGTTTACACTCAGCGTTGAAAGAGGTGAAGTTAATGAGCGCAGGTGAAACGCCTAGCATTAGTGCAAGGGACACTATTAAAGAATTAAAAGATGCGCTTGAAAATAATTGAAACCAAAAAATTTTTCAAATCCTTTAAAAGGCTTAGTAAGAAATATAAAAAACTTGTTTATGATTACGAAAAATTGGTTGATGTTTTAGAATCTAATAGTCATAACGCCACTCAAATAACAGACAATATTTACAAAATTCGCCTGCAAAATTCATCAAATCCAAAAGGGAAAAGTGCTGGTTTTCGTGTGGTATATTTTTTAAAAATTGAACAAGATACTATTTATCTATTGGATATTTTTAGTAAAAGTGAAACCACTAATATCGAAAAACACAAGCTGCTTGAGATGCAAAACGCTTTAAATATTTAGTGAAAAAATTATCTAAAATTCTAAAACAAAAATCACTTACCATCGCCGTAGCAGAGTCTTGTACGGGTGGTAATTTATCTGCATTACTCACCAGTGAAAGCGGTTCCTCTGAGTATTTTGATAGAGGTTTTATCACTTATAG
>NZ_JAQRMS010000249.1 GCF_028599055.1 Candidatus Thioglobus sp. | reverse complement strand
ATTTTGTGAAACGTCCCCGCGTGTGTTTTCTAGTCACACTTTTTAGATAGCAACTCGAAGGTCTAATTTTGTGAAACCTCCCCGCGTATGTTTTCTAGTCACACCTTTTAGATAGCAACTCGAGGGTCTAATTTTGTGAAACCTCCCCGCGTGTGTTTTCTAGTCACACTTTCTAGATAACAACTCGAGGGTCTAAATTGGTGAAACCGTCCCACGTGTGTTTTCTAGTCACACTTTTTAGAAAGCAACTCGAGGGTCTAATTTTGTGAAACCTCCCCGCGTGTGTTTTCTAGTCACACTTTTTAGATAGCAACTTGAGGGTCTAATTTTGCGAAACCTTCCCGCGTATGTTTTCTAGTCACACGTTTTAGATAGCAACTCGAGGGTCTAATGGTGTGGAACCTCCCCGCGTGTGCTTACTAGTCACACTTTTTAGATAGCAACTCGAGGATCTAATTTTGTGAAACCTCCCCGCGTGTGTTTTCTAGTCACACTTTTTAGATAGCAACTCGAAGGTCTAATTTTGTGAAACTTCCCCGCGTATGTTTTCTTGTCACACCTTTTAGATAGCAACTCGAGGGTCTAATTTTGTGAAACCTCCCCGCGTGTGTGTTCTAATCCCACTTTTAGAAGGCAACTCTAGGGACTATTTTTTTGGTTCTCTAAAATAAATCGTAGATATATAATTTAGTGCGCGCGGCTCATTTTTTGAATGACATTCACCAGGTACTCTGAGAGTCAAACGATAATAAATTCCACCAAATTTGGTGAATAAGAACATCAAAGGGCATAAAAAGGAAAGTGAGAATGGTCTAAGATGACATATGACTGAGGCAATGTCAGTGTTAATAACAATAACATTAGTTAGGAACTGTAAGCTTCAATAGCAAAAGAGAAATTATATATAAAACCGTGCATGTTCCGGAAAACTGGCTACTTGAAGGAAGATACTTGAGTTTTTAGTCCCCAACTCATACGTTACACTCGAGCTTGTAGTTTGTAATAAACTGTTAGAATGTCACTGTCTTAAATTGAGTAATAACATGTAATTCAAGTACGTAGTTGGTCATTCTTTTCATCTTATTTTTCCTTTTTTGAGACGATAAAAAGATTTATTGAACAGTATTCAATCACATGCCCACTGATCACGAGAGATGTCCTTGGTTATTAGTTTTTGTATATTTATGTTTTCTCTGTACCGTTGTATTAATATATGATTTAGGAGAATACAAATGATTGATTGATTGGTAATTAGATTTTGCTTCACAGTTGACAATTGTTTCTTTAATGTTGTCCATTCCTGATTGTCATTCTGGTAGAGGAATCTTTACTCCCCATGATGTTCAACTCTATTCCAGAAAATACTCGGTTCCTTTAAATTATTTAAACATAATACAGTGACCACCTCTATTAAGCAATAACCTGTATTATGTGACTTTAATTTTAATTTCCCTTCACAGTACATGTCATCTCAAATAAACCTGTATTAAGTGACCACCTGTGACCCTATTTCAATGTTCCCTTGGAAGGTCACATAAGACAGGTTTGACTGTACAAACACG
>NZ_JAQRMS010000248.1 GCF_028599055.1 Candidatus Thioglobus sp. | reverse complement strand
GTGTTTATCATGTGTGTTACATGGGAAGAAAGAATCAAAACAAGTTGGTAGTATATGTGTGTTTGTCATGTGTCTTACATGGGAAGAAAGAATGAAAACAAGTTGGTAGTATGTGTGTGTATGTCTGTGTATGTGTGCTACATGGGAAGAAAGAATCATAACAAGTTGGTAGTATGTGTGTGTATGTGTGCTTTATGGGAAGAAAGAATCAAAACAAGTTGGTAGTATGTGTGTGTATGTCTGTATATGTGTCTTACATGGGAAGAAAGAATCAAAACAAGTTGGTAGTATGTGTGTGTATGTCTGTGTATGTGTGCTACATGGGATGAAAGAATCAAAACAAGTTGGTAGTATGTGTGTTACATGGGAAGAAAGATTCAAAACAAGTTGGTAGTATGTGTGTTTATCATGTGTGTTACATGGGAAGAAAGAATCAAAACAAGTTGGTAGTATGTGTGTGTATGTGTGTTACATGGGAAGAAAGAATCAAAACAAGTTGGTAGTATGTGTGTGTATGTGTGTTACATGGGAAGAACGAATCAAAACAAGTTGGTAGTATGTGTGTGTATGTCTGTATATGTGTCTTACATGGGAAGAAAGAATGAAAACAAGTTGGTAGTATGTGTGTGTATGTCTGTGTATGTGTGCTACATGGGAAGAAAGAATCAAAACAATTTGGTAGTATGTGTGTGTATGTCTGTGTATGTGTGTTACATGGGAAGAAAGATTCAAAACAAGTTGGTAGTATGTGTGTGTATGTGTGTTTATCATATGTGTTACATGGGAAGAAAGAATCAAAACAAGTTGGTAGTATGTGTGTGTATGTGTGTTACATGTGAAGAAAGAATCAAAACAAGTTGGTAGTATGTATGTATGTGTGTTACGTGGGAAGAAAGAATCAAAACAAGTTGGTAGTATGTGTGTGTATGTGTGTTACATGGGCAGAAAGAATCAAAACAAGTTGATAGTATGTGTGTGTATGTGTGTTTGTCATGTGTCTTACATGGGAAGAAAGAATCAAAACAAGTTGATAGAATGTGTGTGTATGTGTGTTTGTCATGTGATTTATGTGGGAAGAAAGAATCAAAACAAGTTGGTAGTATGTGTTTGTCATGTGTCTTACATTTGTATGTGGTAGTATGTGTGTGTATGTGTATTTGTCATGTGTCTTATATAATTATGTCATATTGGCCACAGATAAAATTATCTGTTGAAAAATCAATAGATTTCTTTGTATTGTAATAAATGTCCATATTCTTGTAAGTGGACATTTTCTTATTGGAGAAAAAAAATACAGACACCTGCTAGGTTTAGAAAATTGACCTTTATATGTTAGCATTGAAAATGATTTAAATGATTTAAAATGTGATTACCTTCCGTTTGGAATTAGATATCAGATTATCGCTGATAAAACTTGTGCTGTAATATTACCTTTGGTATTTGATTTTGAATTGAATGATAAATAAATAGTATGATTTCAAGTCTCATGTATATCTCGTTTTATTTAGAAATAGAATTCTATAGAAAGTAAGTGAAGCAGTTACCAGATATTTTTTGTATTGATACC
>NZ_JAQRMS010000247.1 GCF_028599055.1 Candidatus Thioglobus sp. | reverse complement strand
TGGTGCTTGGCACGAGGCCATGCGGTGTTTGGCAAAACTTTTGCGGTGCTTGGCAAAAAAAATGTGGTGCTTGGCAAAACTTTTGCGGTGTCCCACAACTTCTCTGCGGGATGACGCAAAAAATAATCGGGTTGAGTAAATAAACAAAAAACCACAACCTGTGTCTAGTATTGGAAAAACGGTATATATAGAAATTTTTCGTTTAGAAAATTAGAATAAGTGGTCATTGGTTATTGATGATGAATTTAATAATTCAACCACTTGAGATAAAGATTTTAAATCTGAAAAAAGGCTTTATTGGAGACTAAAAAAACACTTAAAAGTACCCTTGTTAACAATCTTGATATAAGTGGTAAAAACCTCATAAAATTAGATTTATTGAGATAAGTTGATAATAGGTTGTTATGTTTATTAGTGTTTTAGAATTATTTAAAATTGGCATTGGTCCATCAAGCTCACACACGCTTGGACCGATGATTGCGGCAGATAATTTTATCAAATTAATTGCCGATCTTGATTTGTCAGAATCTGACACTACAACATTGTTTATTCGTTGTACGCTAAGAGGGTCTTTGGCCTTTACTGGCAAAGGACATGCAACAGATCGTGCTGTTGCTTTAGGGCTTCATGGGCATACACCACACAGTTTAACTGATATTAATATTGACGAATTGATTGCTCAGGTTTGGCACAAAAAGCATATTCATATCAATCAAGGTCTTGATGTTGGATTTATACCAGATACACATATTGTATTTGATAAGGGGCCGTCCTTGCCATCACACCCAAACGGTATGATTTTTGATCTTATTGATCAGTCTAATCAGTCGCTACTTTCACAAACTTATTATTCAATTGGTGGTGGATTTATCAATACTGCAGAAGAGATTGACAGCCTACAAGCGCCACTCAAAATGCAAAATTATACGTCGTGCCAATATCCATTTTCATCGGCGGCTGACATGTTAACCATGGCGACAGATAGTCATTTATCAATTGCAACAATGAAGCAAGCTAACGAACTTGAACATTTAATCGAGCAAACATTGTTCGATGGTATTGATGGTATATGGCAAGCCATGCAAGCTTGTGTTGACAAAGGATTGCAAACGGATGGCGAGTTGCCTGGCGGGCTTAGTATTAAGCGCCGGGCTAAATCGCTGCATGAAAATCTTCAAACTGGCAAAAATAATGCAACAGTCAATGATTGGCTTTGTGCCTATGCTATGGCAGTTAATGAAGAAAATGCAGCTGGCAATACAGTGGTTACCGCACCAACAAATGGCGCTGCCGGCGTTATACCAGCGGTTATTTATTATTTTGTTCATCATCAGCAAGGTAGTCAAGCGCAAGTTCGAGATTTTTTATTAACAGCAAGTGCTATTGGTGGGCTTATTAAACATCGAAGCTCTATATCGGGTGCTGAAGTTGGCTGTCAGGGTGAGGTTGGATCGGCTTCAGCCATGGCTGCTGCAGGATTGTGTTCCGTGTTAGGTGGCACACCTCAACAAGTTGAAAACGCTGCTGAAATTGCCCTTGAACATCATTTAGGGATGACATGTGATCC
>NZ_JAQRMS010000246.1 GCF_028599055.1 Candidatus Thioglobus sp. | reverse complement strand
AGTGTTAAAATTAGATTATAATATGACGTCCTTCAAACGCTTCGAGTCCAAACCTGTGGGAAAAAAAAATATTTACACCCAATGTAATTTATGACGTCATGGACAATTTATAACGATATTTTACCAATTTTTACATATTAGAATCGAAATAATTCATGGAAGCAATATGAATATATTGTTTTTACCACGGGTAGGCTCTGGGTAAAACTTTGTGACATAAAGGGCCTACCCATGGTAAAAACAATATACATATGGCTTCCATGAATTATTTCTTAATTCTAGAGCTGTAAATTATATAGCCTTAGTTATATTTTAAGATCAATACAGAATTACCAAATTTAAATATATATATATATCTGAGTTGCTATGGAAATATAAAACTGACTAAGTTAACAGTCAAATTATCACAAATGAATGAAAATGACACGTACATATTAGTTGAATATGAAATAATAATTATCTGATCACATACTAATCAAGTGGATAAAAAGGGGGGTGGTTGAAAATGACGGAGATACAGAAATGAATCTGCCAACAAACAATAACATACAAAACTAGAAAATAATCACAGAATTGTTACACACATCATAAGTATACAAAAATATCAACATCTTCATAAGAATGCAGAAAATCATATGAAAGCAAACTTTATAATAATTGGCTAATTAGTTTATAATCATTTCCCATATATGGCACAGAGCCAATATATAGCAGCTCTGGCGGGTGAATATAACATTCCAACACATCCCCAAAATATATGTACACTGTATGTCATATTCATATAACATTCAAGCATTTGAAACGGTGCAGGAATCTATGTAGGACATTACAAAATTAACATTACATGGTGAGGAATATAAGAATCCAGCATCTGTCACAGCCAAAATCTATATTCATACGTAAAGCTAATTAATATGACATTCAAACACATGACAAATCCCCAAAATAAATGTACACGGTAGGTAATGTTTATATAACAATCAATCATTTGAAAAGGTACAGAAATCTATGTAGGTCAGGTTAACATAAGATCCCAACATCTGGCGCAATTCAATGGTCCATGTCATCGGAAAAATAGACATTATGAAATTAACATTACAAAATTAACATTACAAAATAGACATTACAAAATAGACATTACAAAATAGACATTACAAAACTAGATATCATTGAGATGGAATCCATCTATGTGGGCCCCGCCATAAATAACCAGCCCGGACACGATTTGTTACGGATGCAGGGACCGATTTGACCCTGAGGTTAAAATTCAAGGTCAAAGGTCATCAACAATAGTATGTGAGACATCGTCTGGAGGTGGTCTACCTACATGCCAAATATGAAAAGCCTGTCTTGAATGACAAAATATTACAGCCCGGACACGATTTGCTATCGATGCACGGACCAGTTTGACCTTGAGGTCAAAGTTGAAGGTCAAAGGTAAACAACAATGGTACGTGACACATCGTCTGGAGGTGGTCTACCTACATGCCAAATATGAAAAGCCTGTCTTGAAGGACAAAAAAGTTACAGCCCGGACACGATTTGTTATGGATGCACGGACCAGTTTGACC
>NZ_JAQRMS010000245.1 GCF_028599055.1 Candidatus Thioglobus sp. | reverse complement strand
TTGTTGTTGTGACAAATGTTGTGCTAGATGTTGGGAGGGATGCTGTCTAAATTCAATAATCTGGTCTTGATGGTGTTGCAATGATCCTTGGTTGTGAGTTACATTCTTACCATATTGATGTTGTATTTGTTGGTGGGGGAAATGATTATGTTGTAATTGATGTTGCGAAAAGCCTTGGTTGTGAGCTACATTCTGTCCATATTGCTGTTGATCTTGATGCTGATGTTGAGAGAAGCCTTGGTTGTGAATTACATGCTGTCCATATTGCTGTTGTACTTGTTGATGGGGCAGATGTTTATGTAATTGATGTTGAGAAAAGCCTTGGTTGTGAATTACATTCTGTCCATATTGCTGTTGTAATTGTTGATGGGGAAATTGATGGTTATTTGTATCCGGTGGTGATTGAAGATATATGGTCGGATAGTACGTAAAAGGTGCCGAGTACTGTGGCGGCATTCCGTACTGGAGTGGTTGGCGATGTGGATGCATCATGCCAAACGTATTCATTGGATAGTACCCGTTTGTTGTCGACGTCGTGTGTGTAAGTGGACGGTCCTGAAGGGCCCTATGAGTGTTTAAAGCAGTTGTTATACACATATTTTGTATCATTTGCATCTCTATTAATCTTATTCTCTGTTCTATTACGTCATCCTTGTATCTATCATTGTGTTGGATTTTCTCGCAACATTTGTGATTGCAGTCGTTTTGTTTGTATCCTACATTTGGATGTTCTCTTGTTGGTCTTTCTATATCAGCATCACCCTCTTTGTGTGTATTCAGGACATTTCTTAGCTGTTTCACTTCATTTTCTAAATTTAAAATTCTACTCTTCTGATTTATTAATATGTCATCTTTTTCGGTTTTCTGCTTTGTATTTCTTCTTGGTTTAGCACTTCCAGTATAATCAGTTGTTTGTCTATTTGAGATGTTGTGAGCGTCCACATCAGTCTGTGCTTCCCATATATCCTGCTTATTGGCTGTCAATTCGTTTGCACTTTCCGTTTTTTTGCAGTTATTATATGTTGGCTTCAGTGCTGTTTCTTCTGGGTCTCTATTTGAATGTATCATTTCTTTGTCTTGTCGGGTGTCATAGGCATAGGATTCTAGTATATTTCTTTCCTCTAACATTAATTCATCTAGTGGTTGACAGTTTTCTAGATTACTACTTGATTTTGTAATGTATAGATCAGTGTCTTGTCTTTCCTGTATTACATTCATATCACTATGGATGCCTTTTATGGTACACGTATTTCCACTATTATTAGTATTTTCAGCTATATGTTCGAGTTGGTGGTTTTCAGGTTCATCTGTATATAAATTATCCTCACTACAGAAGTGACAGATGTAATCAGTTTCCTCCATATTCTCCTTTACTGATGTGTTAACAATCCCTATACATAGACAATGGTACCAAAAGTCACATTGATCACATGCAATTCCATCTCTATTTACATATGTTCTACAAAGTGGACACATCTCATTCCTGTTAATCGTTGTATCGTCAGTTGCTTGTATACTGGTTACCTCTTTTGCTTCTATTTGTTTAACAATGTTCAATCTACACTGCTCATTTCT
>NZ_JAQRMS010000244.1 GCF_028599055.1 Candidatus Thioglobus sp. | reverse complement strand
GCGAATAATGCAACCTAATTTAACTTTTACCTGTGGAAAACTAACACCAATATCTGTTGCATTTAGGTCAAAAATTGCTTTGTGGAGCTTGGTATAAACTTTATTCAGTAACCAATTTTCTAGCATTTCTGCATCAGGTTTAATTTGCACATCTAAATAATAACTCATTTTACTACCTCCTTAATACTAATTTCTCCATCCACAAACGCTAATCCTTTTTTACCTAAATAAAAACTAGAAACGCCAGCATCGCAAATCATTGTGCGAATTTCCTTTGCTTTATCTTTTGACACATCTAAAATAATATCAAGTCTGCCGCTGGCTTTAGTCATTAGATTTCTAGTTTTCCCTTCACCTTTAACAAAAGTTTCGTGAATATAAGGATTACCCCAAATTTTCTTTTTTTCGCCTGTGGTAAATCTATCCATAAAATCTTTTTTAGTAAAGCCTCGTTTTGAAATACCGCTAATCCCTCCAGTCTTAGTTTTGGCACTATCCATATTATATTTTTCTGATAATCTATCTAGTTGTAAATATAAGGCAGAGGCATACAAGCTAATAACCACTATTTCATCTTTTTTATTTAAATACTCTGTATCAGAAAATTTTTCACCTTTTTTTTCGCCAGATGGATAAATAAATTTTTCTGTAAAAATACTTAAAACCTTTTCCAAATTTTCGTTTTTAACAAGTGCCTTCTCTTTGTTTAAAAGTTCTAATTTATTGATAACAGAAATTGGGTTAAGCTCTATTTCTTTTGTTGGAAGTTTATTTACAATCACAAAATCAATTAATTCATCAATACTCAACGCCAATACACCCCAAAATTCCCCAGAATAATTAGAGTTAAAAATTACATCATTTGACTTAATCGCTCCTGTAAAAGAATTTTGATCAGTGCTACCTGATATATTCCTAAGATAAGTCATTTCTTGCGTTATTTTAGGTTTATCACTGCAAGTAACTTTATTTTCAATATCAGCAAAGTAATAACTTTCACTTTTTCTTGATTGATAGAGTTTTCTTTGATCGCCAATTAAACGATTTAAAACACCCATTACAGTATCCTTACTAATCTTTCGTTTGATAAAATTTTTGTCATTTTTAAGACTAGTAATTGAGGCAATATATTTTCTGCCTTTTTTAGGAACAGGTTCGTTGTTATCGCCATCCAAAAATGAATTACGCCAACAAGAATCATAACTAATAGTTATTTTCATAACACCCTCCTATTTATTTTTAGCATAAAAATACATGGCAAAATCTTCATCTTTACTTGGATTTACACTCTCTGCTTTAGTATTTTTAAAACGCATCATTTTATTGCTATCGTTATAATCCACTTCCAATTCATCTACATACATATAGCCTTTTGCTTGGCGAATTGTTAAATTTTTAAGCATATCCAATATCTCATCAACCAAAATTTGCATTGCATCTTGGTTTAATAAAACCCCCTGCTCGCCTTCTTCAAAAATTGTGCCACCACGCACATAATTTGGATGAAATACCGCCTTTGGATCTAAATCAGGATTAAGTGATTTGATAAACTCTTGCACTTGATTAGCCACTTCTTCGC
>NZ_JAQRMS010000243.1 GCF_028599055.1 Candidatus Thioglobus sp. | reverse complement strand
ATGATACTCTTCGCTATTCTGTTGAAGATGACAAAATACCAAGAATCAGCAATTTGGCTTCTTTGCAGGATTTTGGTGATTGGGACGAAACTTTTTATATGATTCGAATAAAGAATATGTCGCAGGTACAGACAGGGGGCAGAGGAGAAGGGGCCGCCCAAAACATTTGGATGACTATGTGATGGATGATGACTAAGTCATGTTTGAATTGTATATTTGTAGATATGTAAAATTGTGTTTTTGTTGATGGATAATAATACATATTTTCATTGTAATATTTAGTAGAACTTCTCATCTGAACATGGAATAGCAACAGGAAGAACTGGATTATGCGGAAGACATGTACGAACCCGGTGAACAAAGATTGGTGAGACACAAGGGCGCAGCACCAGATAACAGCAGGAGGACAGAATGTGACATCTGTTATAAGAAATTTACAAACCCAAGGAACCATGCACTACAGGCACATCTCCCCTGGTATGTGGCACCAATCTCTGCCTGTTGGATTTGCGGCATCCAAGAGCTCAAATTCCTAGAAAAACACATCAGAAACAAACATCCTACCAATCAAAGTGAGGCCATATTCGACAATAGGCAACAGATGTTTGTTGAACTGTTGAATGGTTTGTTCAGAGAATTGGCCAGAATCTTGGAGGTATCTTTTCCTGCTGATCTCGAGGACAAAATCAACAGACACATGAGGGTTCGCACTCAAGCACCACCAAAAGAATATTTGACATATGAAAAGCCATTGGTAGATCTATTTATTCAACTCAACCATTTGGATCCACTTCAAAATTATCTGATAGCTACACCTCCTCACATGAAATTACATCATCTTATTCATTGGAAAATTATTTAAAAAAAAACTGATCTCAGAGTTATCATCAGAAAACCAACATTGGCTAATGGCTTTTGAAGAAAGGAAAACCTGTGAAGGACTACTAGTGCAACCCCATGATGAACAGTCTGAACCAATACCAGTAGTAGAGGAACAGTCTGAACCAATACCAGTGGCAGATGCACATTGTCATCTAGATCAGCTTTGTAAACGTGGCAGCAGTGCTGGCCTTTACAAGCTGGATAATCTAGGTACAATGCAAGAATACCATACCAGCCTTAACTACATTGTAGCCAACTATGTTTATCCTGGCGCTTGGCCTTCATCTAGCAAAAGATCGGACCTCCGTGAGGATCCACATATCTATTTCACCTTTGGAATCCATCCCAGGTTGGTACTTTCAGAATCTTCCAATTCATTAGTTCACATGTTTAAAAAATTAAAAGATATGGTGAAATCTACAAGAACTGTTGGAGTAGGAGAATGTGGACTGGACACAACAGATGGACCAACGGATTCTGAATTTCAGAAACAGATTGTTTATTTTAGGAAACAAATTCAACTGGCCGTAGATAACAATCTAACTATTGTTGTTCATTCTAGAGGAAAACCTGACGTTCATCATCAAACTTTAGACTCTCTTATAAACATCTGTCCTTCATCTCAACCCATTCATTGGCATTGTTTCACCGGCTCCACAAACTTTAGACTCTCTTATAAACATCTGTCCTTCATCTCAACCCAT
>NZ_JAQRMS010000242.1 GCF_028599055.1 Candidatus Thioglobus sp. | reverse complement strand
AATTAGATTGAATTAAAATTAGTGGTCAGACCATACGCGTATGGTCGGACCATATGAGTATACGGATTTGGTCCGGACCATACGCGTATGGTCCAAATACGGATTTGGTCTGGAACAGATACACATTTCTATATGTAAAACAAGGACCGGCAACTCTGTAAAGAAAATCTTTGAAGTGGACTTGATTTAAACATATTTTATTGATGAATTACATATACATTTTTTTACAATACAATATAACATATGATTCAGAAACAAGCGTAACGATTACGTGGACTTGAAGTATTAGGCAGAAAACAACATCCGGGAATAGGGGCGGATCAATACCTTTTTTTATACACATACCCAGTAGCAAATTAACAAAGCTACTATTAATATAGGGAAAATGAACAGTTGGCCACAACTGAAAGATGAATACTTAAGTTTTTAGCTCACCATGCCAAATGCAATATGAGCATTTGCCATCACCTGGCGTCCGTCGTCCTTTAAATACTAGTATTCACATTTTAATGTTCTCATCAAACCCCACTTAGCAAAATGAACCGATACTGAGTAGGAAGCATTTATGTATGGAAGGTCCTCTATAAAGATTGCTCATTTTGTCCCGATCCGTTATACCAAACATGGCCACAGGAAATTCTTGTTTCTGATTGGTCGATTTCTAAAAATCTTCTCCTCTGACACCACTAAGCCAAATGAACTGCAACTTGGCAGGAAGCATCTCTATAATGATTGTTCATTTTGTCCCGACCCGTTAACAAACACGGCCGCAACAGGCAATTATTGTTTCTGATTGGTTGATTTTTTAAATTCTTCTCCTCTGAAACCGCTTGGCCAAATGAACCGAAACTTAATTGGTAGGAAGCATCTGTAGATGGTCCTCTATTAAGATTGCTCGTTTCATCCGTTAACAAACATGACCGCCACAGGCAATTCTTGTTTCAGATTGGTCGATTAAGGAATATATTATGTGAAGTTTGCTCATTTTGTCCTGCTCCGTTAACAGACATGGCCGCCAAAGGCAATTCTCTTTTCTGATTGGTCGATATTTAAAAATCTTCTCCTATTAAACTGCTTGTTCTAATGAACCGAAACTTGGTAGGAAGCATCTATGGAAGGTCCTCTATAACGATTGCACATTTTGTCATATCCGTTAGCAAACATTGCATCCACAGGCAATTCTTGTTTCTAATTAGTCGATTTCTAAAAAATCTTCTCCTTTGAATCCGCTTGGCCACCTGTACTGAAATGTGGTAGGAAGCATCTATGGCAGGTATTCTATAAAGACTGCTCATTTCGTCCCGATCCGTTCACAAATATGGCCTTATCCCTTCCCCCTATTTCCCTCTCTTATCCCTTCCCCCAATTTCCGTCCCTTATGCCTTCCCTCTATTTCCCTGCCTTAGCCCTTACCATATTTTCCTCCCTCAGCCCTTCCCCCAATTTCCGTCCCTTATCCCTTCCCCTATTTCTCTCCCTTAGCCCTTCCCCCATTTTCCTCCTGTAGCCCTTCACCCTACTTCCGTCCCTCAGTCCTTCCCCCTTATTTCCCTCCCTCAGCCCTTCCCCTTATTTCCCTCCCTTAACCCTTCA
>NZ_JAQRMS010000241.1 GCF_028599055.1 Candidatus Thioglobus sp. | reverse complement strand
ATTTTTTTACTTCGCAACAAAAAGAAGACTTGCTTAATAACGGTCAATTATCTATCAATAAAAACTCTCTAGATAAAAACAAAATATTGAAAGATATTACAGAACAATACGCTGAAATGATGGCAGTTAATGTGTTCTCTAGCCAATCTAAACAGAACAATACCGGTGTTGAATTATCAGAAATTGATTTTATTAAAGATAAAAAAATCAAAAGACAAACAGGAAAAGATACTTGGTTGCATCTTAGCATTGATGCAGATAATATTGAGATAAAAATAGATGGCGCGTCTTCTCCAGATTTACAGTCTATAAATCATTTAATACTTAGGGAGATTTTTGACATTCCTAATGTTTTTATTTCTGTTTCTGAAAGATTAGGAATCAGTCTTTTTCAAAAAGATTTGGACGAAAACATGGCAAATATAATGGATCGTTTAAAGAAAAACAAAGATATTGACCCTTTTAATATGCTGTTTGAACAAAGCTCAAGATACGCTTTGCCGATTAAAGACAATATTGACTTTATGCGAGCAATCGAAAAACACCAAAAAACGAAGTCTGAATTAGAAGTAGATTTATCAACTCATATAGAGAATATGTTCGGAAGTGACGGATATGGCGGAAAACTGAGGCATAATGGCACAGAAATTAGATTTTCGAACAGTAGAAAAGGCGACAATAAAATGGATATTCCATTGCATTTGGCATCTGCCTCAGTTCGTGCTCTGTCTAATTTGTATTTTTTCTTAAAACATAAGGCTAAAATAGGCGATTTAATTATTATTGATGAGCCTGAAAGTCATTTAAGTTTAGCCAAACAAAGATTGTTGGCCAAACTTATTGCCGATTGCATCAATAACGGCTTGAAAATATTACTCACGACACATAGTGATACTTTAGTTCTGGAATTAAACAACCTAATAATGCTTAATAGTGACTTTGAAAACAAAGATGCGTTTATGAAAAAACATACATACACCACAAATCACGTCATCAAACCAGCTAGTGTAAGTGCTTATATTGCTGAAAACGGCGGCGTTAGCGAATGTAATATTGACAAATATGGTATAGAGGTTAACAGTATGGACAATGATATCGAGAAATTAAATACAGTTAGAGATGGGCTAGAGGCGAGAATTTAAATGTTTGATCGTTTTTTTCAGACTAAAAATAGTTCAAATGAAGAAGTGATATTATTTGGTGACAAACAACAAAAGTTCGAAATTATTCTTGGCAATGAACAACAGATTGAATATTTCCAGTTAGATGAAATTATCAAATCTTGTAAAGAAATTAACAGCTTGAAAGCTTGTGATTATGTTTTGGCCGATCATAAGAATAATAGAATATTACTTTGCGAGTTAAAAAACTCTAATGAAGCTAATACCATTAACAAGGCAAAATTGCAGCTCGAACACTCTAAGCACATTGTTAATTTATTTTTGAATGTTTTAGGAAAAAGTGGGTATTTGTATACATTCTTGACTGTTTCCAAAAGATCAATGAATAAAAAGCCAACAAAAAGATATATGTATAAAAAAAATAAGTATAGAGAGACAAGCTCAAAGGCGCTTAGGTTTAATGAATTACAATATGAATAAAAT
>NZ_JAQRMS010000240.1 GCF_028599055.1 Candidatus Thioglobus sp. | reverse complement strand
GGGATTTTTCCCTACATGAGTAATCAATACATACAACTTCTATACCGGGGATTTTTCCCTACATGAGTAATCAATACATACAGCTTCTATACCGGGATTTTTCCCTACATGAGTAATCAATACATACAACTTCTATACCGGGGATTTTTCCCTACATGAGTAATCAATACATACAGCTTCTATACCGGGATTTTTCCCCACATGAATAATCAATACATACAACTTCTTTTGTTTCAATGGTAATGTAGCTAACTTGTAATGACGTTAATATGATAATAGGTTTTACCTAACTTGGCACGAAGTCCAATATTTTTTTTACACAATATTAACTCATATAAATGGACCTATATATTTTTTCAAAATAGACCGGGGGAGGATCCAGACTTTCTTAACAAAAGGGGCAAATAGGGGGACCGAAATCCACATTTTCAGTCATTTTTAAAGGTGTTTCGTCAAAGCGAGGACCTGCCCAGTCCGGTTTTGTATAATCCGGTACTCGACGTCTCAATTTCATAGGAAATACTATTTTGGAAAGGAGGAGAAAGAAATTAAAATGTTTAATGATATTGTCAGTCCCATGGTATATGTTTAATGGGCTAGAACACACTGCGATTTGGAGTCATTTTTTTAACATTTATAACCGGAAGTAGTTCCAGAGGTTCAACTAAACATACAACATTTTAATTAACGAGTTTATTACAAATCTATGAGTTGAAAAGAAGGTACGAAAGGTCTAGCTATACATTTTTACCCCCGGACGAAACGACTTGGTACGAAACGACCAGGTTACGGAATGTCCAACACCCTTCCAGATTACAGCGCATCCGATTTTCTGCAAATTTAACCATGTATTGGTTTCCGGTGTGTCATTTCCGGTGCAAGGAATTTAAGCCATTAGTGATATGGATTTGGAATCAAAATATTGCTATTTCTATCATAGTTGGGACTTCGTCCCATATAATTTATGAAATGAAAAAAAAAGTGTGTGAACAATGTTTGTTTGTCAACGAGTTTACATAGCTTTCCTATAACAACATTGGTCAAATCCTTAAGCTCGCTCATAAATAGAACCACAAAAACATCGTCCTGTGTGTAACAACGGTCTGTATCAGACCGGCATATAACAAATGCAACATTTACAATAACATTGCTATGGGTATTTGTGTACAAGGTTGATTACATATAAATTGATCGTATAAAATTACGGGACATTTATCATATCTATAAATTAGCATATACGTATTTGGTCTTTCAGATTTCATAAATTTGTGACATTTTAATATTGTTATTGATGGTAGTAAAACATGTCTTACGTGTGTGTCGAATAGAAAAGTGAAATGATATACATTTGTATATATAATATTGTATACAACAATTAAATTGTAGTACCTCTTCTGTGTTCATGAGTCCACAACAATAAAATGTAAATGTCACAGTTGTTTTGTAGAATGTTATTTTGTTTTATTATACTTCTCATACTTTTTTCTATATAAATGTTAATGCAATAAAAATACTATTTCCACAGTTTCATTCAATTTGTCTGAAAAGTGCTATTCACCGGTGAATAGCCAAAATGACTATTCACCGGTGAATAGCACTTTTTTTT
>NZ_JAQRMS010000024.1 GCF_028599055.1 Candidatus Thioglobus sp. | reverse complement strand
ACATTATGAAAAGAAATAATATTATAACACTAGGCGTATTGGCTATGGGTGCAACAACCTCTGCATTGGCAGGCACAGAAATGGACGCATTAAAAGACAGAATCACCGCACTAGAAACAGCTGCTTCAGCAACTGTTATTAGTGGTGAACTAAGTGCAGAATACACATCATCAGGTAAGACTGCTTGGGGCGATGCTAAATTAACCATGTCACATGCTGTGAGCGATGAATTTGATGGTGCAGTTACTATTAAAAAAGAAAGCTCTAGTAGTGATACCATTATTTTTGACGAAGCAATGATTAACTACAACAATGAAAACTTTACAGCTTCTATCGGCCGTATTGGCGTGCCATTTGGTGGGTTTTCTACTGGCATGATTACTGATCCTTTAACTAAGGGTGTGACTGGTGCAGATATTGGTGGCAAGGATTTAATAATGTTGGCGACTGATATTGGTGGTATTGAAGTATCTGCGTATTCATACAAAGATACTGATAACGACAGTGGTGTAACAATCGGTTATGCAACAGACATGTTTAGTGTTGGTTATGATCATTTTAATGATGGTACATCAGGTGTTGGTAAATCAAAAGCGATTAGAGTGGGATTTGATGCAGGTAATGGCATGAGTATTGCTTACGAAAAAGTAACTGTGGGCACAACAGGCGTTGATTTAGTTGGTACACATGTTGAAGCGGCGTATGCACACACGTTAGCAGGTATGGATGCGACAATTGTTTATGCAACAAGTGATGAGGACGAGGGCACAAACAGTGACCAATCTGGTGTTACTTACAGTGTAGCGCCAGCAGAAGGTATTACATTCGCACTAGAGCGTAATAAGGTTAAAGGTGCTTCAGCAGTAAATACCGCAAAAATAACGTATGAATTTTAACAAGTCGCTCGCCCTTGCTACATTGGGCGAGCATTTTTCACAACAACAAGGAGTAATAATGAAAGCACAAAAAAGATTTGCAATTTCATCGGTTCTTACCATTGCAATGGCAGCAACAACTGCACAAGCATTTTGGGGAAACAATGAAGCCAATCCAATACTAAGCACGTATGCAGATATCGCAACAGCGAACTATTCTGATGCATTGAATGATGCAAAAACCATGCAAGCAACCATCAAAGGATTTACTGATAATCCTACGGCTGACACTATGTCAACAGCCAAAGCATCTTGGTTAATGGCACGTGAGTCTTACGGTTTAACAGAAGCATTCAGACTATCTAATGGTCCGATTGATGCAGAAGAAGGCTGGCATGCGCAAGCGTACGGTGCGCCTGAAGGTCAGTTAAACGCATGGCCTCTAGATGAGAACATGATCGACTACACAACAGATGCTAAAGGAAACACAACTTCTGGCAACATTATTGATACTGCTGGTATGTTTAACCCAGGTGGTGAAAACCCAACAGTGGTAAACGTGTCTACTATTACGGCTGATGCTATTGCTGCATTGAATGAAAATGGTGGCGATGCCAACGTTGCAACGGGTTACCATGCTATTGAGTTCTTACTATGGGGTCAAGACCAAGACTATGCTAACTTCATGAAAGATAGTGTTACTAACGGTGCATTAGTTGCAGGTCAAAGAACTGTTGCTGATTACACGACCGCTAAAAATGCTGATCGTCGTAAGCAATACCTAAATGCAGCTTCTGCATTAATCGTTTCAGATCTTGAAGCAATGGTTGCAGCATGGGCAGATGGTGATAACACTAACTACAAGGCAGCATTATTAGGTAATAATTCTGATAGCACTAAGAACATTGATGAAAAGACTGCATTGTCACAAATCTTTGCTGGTTTAGGTGTGTTTGTTAAATCTGAGCTTGCGAATGAGCGTATTGCAGTTGCCGTATTGACACCTTCTGAAGAAGATGAACACAGTTGTTTTTCTGACAACACGCACCGTGATATCACTACTAACTACCAAGGTTTTAAAAACTTAATCTTTGGTACTTACAATGGTGTTTCTTACGGTACAGCGCCAGTAGATGCAATGCAAGATAAATCTGAGTTAATGGCACTTATTAAGTCTGCTGATAACAAGGTTAATCAAATGAATGCATTGGCACAAACTTCTCGTCACTTTGACCACCAGATTCGTCCTAACGATTCACAAGCTAAGCAAATTAAAAAGCTTAAGAACGAGTTAAGAGCGATTGGTGATCAAATGATTTACGTATCACGTGCAAACGGCATCGACTTAACTGTTGGTGATGTCACTGATGGTGAAGAAACTAAACTATAAGCCTAGGCTTTAATTAGTAATTAGCCCTTGTCGCTGACCGCAGTGGTGACAAGGGCTTTTTTATTTTAGAAGTGTATTTATCTAGTATATTTCTAAAATAAAAAATAGACTATTTTATGAAAATTAGAAACACAATATTTTTAGTTGTATGCTTGTTTGCAGGCCATGCATTATCAATCAATAACAGTATTAACCAATCTTTTTTATTGCCAGCTAAAGGTCTTGACAATGATCAATTTGATCAGTTTATTTTAGGCAAAAGTTTTTTTCGAATTCCTTGGGTTGAATCTCCAACAGCCACCACTGCGCGTGATGGATTAGGTCCGCTATTTAATTCAAACACCTGTGTTAATTGCCATAATAAAAATGGCCGCGGCAAAGTTTATGATCATGATCAAGTGGTTGACCGATCACACGTGGTTCGGCTTTCTATTCCAGCTAATGACTCAGAAAAACATCAACAATTATTAAAGATGCAAGGGTTTATTGCTGAACCGACTTACGGTGCACAGGTGAGTGTTAATGGTGTATCTGGCGTACCGTATGAAGCCAAAATGGAAGTTGAGTATACGGATGTGAACATTAACTATCCTAATGGCGCTCAAGCTACACTACAACAGCCTAATTTAAAGCTGACCAATCTTGGCTATGGTGCGCTACACCCGCAAGCGATTGTTGCTGCACGAATAGCACCCGCTTTGGTTGGCTTGGGGTTAATCGAGCAAATAACCGACGAGCAAATTTTGGCTCATGAAGATGTTGATGATATCAATGGTGACGGAATTTCTGGCAAGGCTAACCGAGTTTGGTCGCTGGAAACCAATAAAACGGAAATTGGTCGTTATACCTGGAAAGCTTCAGCACCAACGCTTAGACATCAAAGTGCTAATGCTGCGGTGAGTGACATGGGGTTAACGAATCCTTTGCATCCAAACGAAACCTGCACATCAAAACAGACTGAATGTTTAAAGGCGCCCAAGGGTGATTATTTTGAGTTTGATTTAACCGAGCCAAGGCTTAATGCTATTACTTTTTATTTGAGTAATTTGGCATTGCCAAGCTCAAAAAAATCTAATAAAAAGGGCGTGCAGTTATTTGAATCAACGGGTTGTAGTGATTGTCACCAGCCTAGTTATCAATTATCTTCTGTTAAATCTATTCATCCATATAGTGATTTTTTATTGCATGATATGGGCAAAGGTCTGGCCGATGGCAGACAAGAGTTTTTAGCTTCAGGCTCAGAGTGGCGCACGCCACCATTATGGAAAACCTATCGAGTTAGTCAAATTCTTGGCAAGCAGAAAAACTTCTTGCATGATGGCAGGGCTAGAACGGTAGAAGAGGCGATACTTTGGCACGGGGGAGAGGCCAGTAAAGCAAAAGCTTTATTTATGAATCTGAGACAAGATCAGCGTGCAGAATTGTTAAAATTTGTTGATAATTTATAAGGATTACATATGAAAAAAATCATTGTTGTTTTGACTTTGTTTGTGTCGTTTGCGGCGTCAGCTGTTAATCAAGCATTTTTTGATGGCGTTATTATTGCCAACACCAATCAAGCTATTGGTAGTGCGACCAATATAACCAATTCCATTACAAAATCAGACCAACAAGCTGCAAAAGCTAATTTTGCAAATTTGGTTAGAGACTGGAAAAAAGTTGAAACCACTTATTTACTCGGCGATCTTAATGAGGATTATCTTGATACGCCAAGATATGTCGATATTTTTCATGGCAATAATGAGGATATAAAATCTCAGTTAGATTTAATTATTGAAAGTGATGATGATTTAACCTATGCGCTTTATAAACATTCGCATAAAACCATCAACGCCCTAGAGTATGTTTTATTTACTAAAGATATCACTAATCCTCGTGTAAAGGCCATTGCACTGATTATCTCAAAATCAATTGCTAGTTATTTGACAGAAATCCTAGATGGCTATCATACGCATCAAGCCAAGTTTTTAAAGAGTGAGCAATTTGCCAGTGCGGTATTGCTAAATACGTTGGTAGCAGGGACTTATAAGCTTAAAGAGTGGCGTATTGGCGATGTCGTAGGTTTGAGTAAAAAGTATAAAGGTAAGGCTGATAATCGTCGAGCAGAGTACGTGTTGAGTGGCAATAGTATTAATGCCATTAAGGCTATTTTGCAAACTCATCAGCAGGTGATTAACAGCAAAAACTATAAAGATTTTGGCGATATTGCACGTGAATATAAAGCCAATGCCGAAATTGATACAGCCATTTCACACTTGAATAAATCAATCAGCAATGCCAAAGATATGGTTGATTCAGATTTAGATAGCGCTAAAGGAGTGGCGTTATTTAATGCTACGAGTCAATTGATGACGTCATACTACATCGCTTTAATGGATCGACTAGGCTTTGTATCTAAGGTGTTAGATGCTGACGGCGATTAGTATTATAGGCCTTGCCTATAATACATAACATAATGGAGATTAATCCACTCGAGTATTTACTCAATCCTAATAAGCGAATTTTTTGGATTTTTCTATTAAGTTCACTACTCATTGCACTGACGTATTTGTGGCTTAATCCAAGAGAAAAGCGTATTAATTTTTCCAAAAAACTGTGGCTGCATCCAAGCGCAATATTGGATTATGGCTATTTTGTATTTATGGCTTTTTTTAAAGTTTTGGTTATTTTTCCGATTTTATTTGGTGCGAAAGAAGTGGCGCTCTGGGTTAATGCCGCTTTGTTGGGTGAGTATGGATATACTCGATTAGAAGGATTTTCATATGCGCAAATTATGTTTATCTTTACCTTGAGTTTATTTATCGTTAGTGACTTTACTCGCTATTGGTTGCACCGTTTTTTGCATACCATGCCAATGCTTTGGGAGTTTCATAAAGTGCATCATAGCGCCAAAGTGCTAAATCCACTTACTTTTTATCGAGTACACCCCGTTGAGTCATTATTGTTTGGATTGAGATATTCTCTTAGTATTGGATTGGTTAGCGGCGTGTTTATCTTCTTTTTTGGTGCAATGATTGATATTTACGATATTTTAGGGGTTAATATATTGGCATTTATGTTCTCACTGATTGGATCAAACCTTAGACATTCGCATATTCGCTTAGGATTCGGTGAAAAATTTGAGAAATTTTTAATATCACCTTATCAGCACCAAATTCACCATTCAAAACACCATACTGATACCAATTTTGGTGGTTTTTTAGCCATTTGGGACTGGATTTTTGGCACTTTAACCCTTTCAAAGGGGGTTGGCCGGTTAAAACTGGGGATAAATTCAGATGATATGAAAAATTTTGGAAATTTTCAAAATCTAGTGTTTTTTCCATTTTTTGCCATTTATCAATCTTTCAAAAAGCATTTTTTTTGACACTATTGATATAAATCAATTTCATTTGCAAATGATAATAGGTATCATTTGCAACAATTGCAAATAACACCCAAAAAAAATTATGAAATTACTCGCTTTATTGTTGCCATTTCTATTGTTATCTGCATGTTCAGATAGCACGCAAGATATAAAGGTACAAAAGACTGTACTAGGCCAATCTTTGTTTTTTGATACAATTTTATCAAAAAACAATACTCAGTCTTGTGCACAGTGTCACAATCCTGCTCATGGTTTTATTGATGATCGTGATAATGGTGTGGCTGGCATGGCTTCACTGGGCGATGATGGCAAAAGTATTGGCGATCGTAATGCGCCAACAGCGGCTTACGCTATGCTTTCTCCAGAGTTTCATTTTGACAAAAAATCCAAAGAGTGGATTGGCGGGCAATTTTATGATGGCCGTGAAGCGGATTTAGCAGGTCAAGCAGGTGGGCCGCCAACTAATCCGGTTGAAATGGGTATGCCAAGCAAGCAAGCGTTAGTTGACCGATTTAAAAATCATCCTGCGTATAGTCAGCAATTCAAGGATATTTTTGGAGATGATATTTTTAATAATGCTGATAAGGCTTATGGAGCAATGGCACAAAGCATTGCAGAATTTGAAAAAACCGAAACTTTTGCCCCGTTTGATTCCAAATATGATCGATACCTGAAAGGCGAGTACGAGTTAACCGATTTGGAAGATTTAGGTCGTTCATTATTTTTCTCAAATAATAATACCAATTGTTCAACCTGTCATCAGCTAAAAAGCCGTGATGATGCTATGGGAGAAACCTTTACTAATTATGAATATCACAATATTGGCGTACCAACAAATATAGCCTTGCGTCAGGCAAACGGTGTGGATGTTGCCACGATTGACCATGGTTTTCTGTCTAATCCACAAATTAATTCAAATGAGCATGATGGAAAAATTAAAGTGCCAACGCTTCGAAATATTGCTGTAACTGGGCCTTACATGCACAACGGTGTGTTTGCTAAATTATCAACTGTGGTTGAGTTTTACGACAAATATATAAATAAAGAACGTGTTAACAATCCTGAAACTAATCAGCCTTGGGCGGATGCTGAAGTGCCAAACACGGTTAATAATGATGAGTTAAAAAAAGGCAAGAAGTTGTCCGATAGAAAAGTTCAGGCCTTGGTGGTATTTTTAAATACATTGACAGATAAACGCTATGAGCACTTAATTTCAAAGGATAATTAACCCATGAAAATATTATCTTCTTTGGAGACTGGTCAACAAGCTTTGATTGGTCAAATTAATGCGACGCATGAGAAGAAAATCAAGTTATTAGGCCTGGGTATTAACACCGGTGCATCAATTTCAATTCTTAGAAATCGTCGTGGTGATATGGTGATTGCTATGGGCAATGCAAGAATCAGCCTAGGTAAAACATTAGCAAGTTTGATTAAGGTGCGTGAATTATGAGTTTTAATCAAGTCGCCCTAATTGGTAATCCAAATGCTGGCAAAACGACGTTATTTAATTTATTAACCGGCGCCAAGCAGCGCACGGGCAATTGGCCTGGTGTGACAGTTGATCGTAAAGAGGGTGAGTTTAACATTAATGGCAGTAGCTACAATGTGGTTGATTTACCTGGTGTGTATTCTATTGATGATAAAAATTCCTCAATGGACGAGCAAATTGCCAGAGATTTTGCACTGAATAATCCTGATCATTTGTATTTTAATATAGTTGATGCCTCAACTCTTGAGCGCGGTTTGTATTTGACAACTCAGCTAAGAGAGTTAGGTATTAATGTTGTTGTGTTGCTTAATATGATGGATGTGGTGCGTAAGCGCGGTATGCAAATTAATATTGATCAATTAAAGCAGGAACTGGGTTGCGAAGTGATTTCAATATCGCTAAAAGAGTCGCTAGATTTATCTGTTTTTTCAAATGCAATTGACCAATTTAAACCCAGTTCAAAACTGGTGGTTGATTACCCAACTGAACAAATTCAAGCGTCAAAAGATGCAAACGATGATAAACAGGTTGAGCTCTTAGAGGCTGAAGCAAGATTTGAGCAGGCAAATAAATTTGCCAATGCGGTTATTAAGCATGACACCAATCTTAAAAAAACGGTTTCGGATCAGGTTGATAAGTTAATACTAGGATCTTGGACGGGTGTGCCATTTTTCTTAGTGGTGATGTATTTACTATTCTTAGTGAGTATTAATTTTGGTGGTGCTTTGATTGATTTCTTTGATATGGCTGCTGGAACAATTTTTATTGATGGCACGGCCTATGTACTTAATAGTATTAACACCCCTGAGTTTATAACAGTAATTTTGGCAGATGGTGTTGGCGGTGGTATTCAAGTGGTAGCCACCTTTATTCCTATTATTGCTGCGTTGTATTTATTCTTAACCTTGTTAGAAGAGGTGGGTTATATGGCCAGAGCGGCTTTTGTCATGGATCAGTTTATGAGGAAAATAGGCTTATCTGGTAAGGCATTTATTCCACTGATTGTAGGGTTTGGTTGTAACGTGCCTGGCATTATGGCAGCTAGAACACTTGATACTCATCGTGAGCGCATTACCACGGTGTTAATGTCACCATTTATGTCGTGTGGTGCAAGGCTTGCCGTGTACGCTTTATTTGCAGCAGCGTTTTTCCCAGTAGGTGGACAAAACATTGTATTTGCGTTGTATCTCATTGGTGTTTTATTTGCAATTTTCACCGGTCTCATACTAAAGCGTGCGTTTAAAGGTGGTGCAGATACGAGTGATTTCTTAATGGAATTACCTAATTATCAACTGCCATCTGTTAGAAACCTAATGATTAACACTTGGAACAAACTAAAAGGCTTTATTGTTGGCGCAGGTAAGATTATTGTCTTAGTGGTTACCTTAATTAATGTGGTGAATAGTGTGGGTGTTGACGGCAGTTTTGGTCATCAAGATTCTAAAGATTCTGTGTTAAGTAAAGTGGCGCAAACGCTAACCCCGGTATTTGAGCCAATGGGTATTCATGAAGATAACTGGCCAGCCACGGTGGGTATTGTTACCGGAATTTTGGCAAAAGAGGTTGTGGTAGGTACATTAGACTCGCTTTATTCAAGTATTGATAGTGAGAAAGTTGCTGAAGCGGAAGGAGCGAGTGAATATAGCTTGGTTGCAGGCTTAGGCGAGGCATTCGCAACCATTCCAGCTAATTTGAATGATGCTTTGCAAAACTTGTCTGATCCGCTGGGATTGGGTGTTCTGGATGATACTCATTCGCAAACCCTGGCCGCTGAAACCCAAGAAGTCTCTACAGCTACTTTTGGTGCTATGGTGTCACGCTTTGATGGCAAGATAGGTGCGTTTGCCTACTTGCTGTTCATCTTGCTTTATTTCCCTTGTGTGGCAGCATTCGGTGCCATGATTCGAGAAGTGGGTAAAACTTGGGCGGTGGTTGGTGGATTATGGGCCACAGGATTGGCTTATTTTTCAGCAACTGTGTTTTATCAAGTCGGTACCTTTACCTCACATCCAATGAGTTCATTGTTATGGATTGGTATATCTATTGGTATTTTGTTAGCATCGGTTACGATGTTAATGCGTACTGGTAAAAAAGCAAAAAGCATGGTGATTCCAATTACTACTGAGAGTAACTGCCGACATTGTAAATAGATAAGTTGATAAGTTGTTGTTTTTTATTATCAACTTCTTATATAATAGTGAGAATCATTCTTATTTGTATTTACATTATCAATGCTGTCTGTTGCCAATCTATCAATCGAATATCAAAACAAAACCGTTGTTGATGGATTAACGCTTGAACTTGCTCAAGGAGAAATCTTCGCGCTACTGGGCGACAGCGGTAGTGGTAAAAGCTCAACACTGAGATTTATTGCAGGTTTGGATAACACTAAACAAGGTAGTGTTGAGTTAGATGGCGTACGGCTGTCGGATCATGGTCAGCATATCGTTGCGCCAGAATCTCGAGAAGTGGGTATGGTGTTTCAAGATTATGCATTGTTCCCGCATATGAGTGTATTTAAGAATGTCAGTTTTGGTATTAATCATTTGCCTAAATCAGATCAGAAAAAGCGCGTTAGTGAGCTACTATCCATGGTGGGTTTGCAGGGTTCAGAGGATAAATACCCACATCAATTATCAGGCGGTGAGCAACAAAGAGTGTCGCTTATTCGTGCATTAGCGCCAGCACCTAAAATTTTATTGATGGACGAGCCTTTTTCTTCTTTAGATGTAAATCATCGTCAGCAGTTAACATTGCAGGTTCGACAAATTCTTAAAGAAACGAACACCACTTCTATTTTGGTTACCCATGATCGAGATGAAGCGAATACCCTTGCTGATAGAGTGGGAAAAATTAAGCATAAACAGTTGACTCTTGTTTGATAATGTGTATCATTCGTAATTGATAATCATTATCATTTAAATTTATTTCAAGGAGAAAGTGTGAGTATTAAAACCCTAGTTTCATCAACCATTGTATTTTCAGTATTAGCTGGCTCAGCGACAATGAGTGCACAGGCTTCATCAAGTTTTAATTCACAAGACGATTCTGTTACTGTTTATAGTTCAAGAAAAGAACATTTAATCAAGCCATTATTTGAAGCGTTTACCAAAGACACAGGTACCAAAGTTGAGTATCTAACAGGAAAGGGTGGCGCATTAATTGAACGCTTAAAGCTTGAAGGTGCTAACACCAAAGCTGATATGTTTATGACAGTAGATGCAGGCAATCTTTGGTATGCAGGCTCACAAGACTTATTTCAAAGCGTTCAAACTGAAACTTTAAAAAGCAATATCCCAGCATATTTAAGAGATCCCCAGGGTTTGTGGACGGGCTTGTCTATTCGTGCCAGAACCATTGTTTACAATACAGATCGAGTTAAGCCAGAGGAGTTGTCAACCTATGCTGATTTGGCAACAGATAAATGGAAGGGTAAGTTATGTTTAAGAACCAGTAAGAAGGTTTATACCAAGTCGTTAGTTTCGTCATTAATTTACCATCATGGAAAAGACAAAACAGCTGATATTGTTAAGGGCTGGGTAGATAACTTAGCAGCAACACCTAATGCTAAAGATTCGCACGTCATGAGTGCTATCTTGTCGGGTCAGTGTGATGTTGGTTTGGTTAACACCTATTACTTTGGTCGTTTAATTGAGAAAAATCCAACAGCGCCGCTTAAGATTTTTTGGGCTAATCAAGATACCACGGGTGTACATGTTAATGTATCAGGTGCTGGTGTGACTAAGCATGCATCAAATGCAAAAGGTGCGACGCAGTTATTAGAGTGGTTGTCTTCAGCTAAGGCGCAGGCTATTTACGGATCGCTTAATAAAGAGTATCCAGCAAATCAAAATGTTGCTTCAGATGATGTAGTATCGGCCTGGGGATCATTTAAGCAAGATGACATGAATTTGTCTCAAGCTGGTATTTTGCAGGCTGATGGGGTAAAACTTATGCAAATACAAGGTTACAGATAAGCTTAAATTTGCCCATCAAAACCCAAGGCTTGAAGAGGTCTTGGGTTTTGTTGTTTAGTAAAATGCTAGAAATTAATTAGGAAATATTTTGGAAAAACACTGCTTTAAATCAAAGATCTGGATAAGTATTGTCGCCTTGTTGGTGGCCATGCCAATCTTTGTGGTGGCGTTTTCTTGGGCGCTGCCAGAGCATGAGTTGTGGGCGCATTTTTCTGAAAACATCTTATCTGATTTAATCAGCTCAACGCTTATTCTATTATTAGGTGTGGGTGTCGGTGTTACCTTGCTAGGTACAGTGCTTGCTTACTTAGTGGTGATGGTGGAATTCCCGGGCAGAAAGTGGCTAGAGTGGGCGCTATTTTTGCCGTTCGCCATTCCAGCTTATGTGTTGGCTTTTGTTTATTTGGGCGTATTTGATTATTCGGGCTATGCACAAGTGTGGATGCGTGAAGTATTAGGCCTGCCGGGGTTTGATATTCGTGCGGGTTCGTGGGCAATTATCCTTACCTTTGTTTTGGTGTTTTATCCCTATGTGTATATGATGACACGTGCCTCGTTTAAGCGCCAAAAGGTTAGTATGATTGAGGCGGGCAAGTTGTTGGGTGCAAGTCCAATAAGGGTATTTTTTAAAATCTCCTTGCCTTTAGCGCGTCCAGCTGCAGCAGCAGGGCTGCTGGTTACGCTTATGGAAACTCTAGCTGATTTTGGCGTGGTGAGTTTATTTAACTATGACACCTTTACCACAGCTATTTACTCCGCTTGGGGTGACTTTAGATCTATTGAGGTGGCTGCGCAATTGGCATCGCTGTTAGTTTTGGTGGCATTTTTCTTAATCTATTTTGAGAAAAAAGCACGCGGCCAAGCTAAGTATTATTCAGCCGATGTTACTAATAAAAAGCCTTATCACGCAACAGGTGTAATTGCCTGGTTAATTAGTTTATTTGTATTTGGTGTATTTATGCTGTCATTTGCAATGCCAATGCTACAACTAGTTATTTGGGGCTGGTCATCGGTTGCTGACGAGTGGAGTGCCAAATACATTGATTTGATAACCTCAACTTCAATATTAACCATTACAGCTGCTTTAATTACGGTGGCATTGGCAACTGTTTTAGCCTTACCAGGCAGATGTAAGCAGGCTAGCATTTGGCTTAAAAGTGTCATTCGCCTAGCAACATTGGGCTACGCACTGCCTGGTTCGGTGATGGCTGTTGGTTTGTTGTACGGCATTAATCAAGTGTCATTAATCAATATTCATTTTGGTGGCGAGAGTATTAATCATATTATTTACGGATCGATCGCACTATTGTTGTTTGCTTATGTATCTCGTTTTATGGCGATTGCTTACAGTTCGATTGAAGCTTCTGCGCAGCAAATTAAGCCAGTTTATACTCAGAGTGCGCGTCTGCTTGGCGCCTCAAGAATGCGACTTGTTTGGCAAGTTTATTTACCGATGATGACACCTGGTATTTTAGCCGGTGGCTTATTGGTAGCCGTTGATGTCATGAAAGAGCTGCCAGCAACCTATCTATTGCGTCCATTCGGCTGGGATACCTTAGCAATCCAAGTGTATGAGTTAAGTGCTGAAGGATTGTATGAGCGTGCTGCCGTGCCAGCGTTGATGATGGTGATATTTGGCTCGATATTAATGCTAATCTTTCAACGATTAGATAAAAAATCTTCAAAAGGACTATAAAAAGTTAGCGCAATAATCTATTGTATTGACAAGCTATACATTTATAATGTCACTAAAACAGACGGAGAATAGTGTAATGACTAGCCTATCTATTAAAAATATGAGTATTGAGCAAAAATTATCAACCATGGAATTGATTTGGGATGATTTGTGTCATAACGATCAAGTTAGCTCTCCTGATTGGCATTTAGATGTTTTAAAAACTAGAGAAAAAAACAAAGAAACCTCAATTAATTGGTCTACAGCAAAACAACAGATTATTAGCAAAACTAGATGAAGATAAAAATATTGCCTTCGGCTAGTAATGATTTAGTTGAAGGGTTTGGTTTTTATGAAAAACAATCGAGTGGACTGGGTGATTATTTTTTAGATACTTTATTTGCTGATATTGATTCTCTTATTATTTATCACTCTACGCATCCTGTTTATTTTGATAAATACTATCGTTTGCTTTCAAAAAGATTCCCGTTCGCTATTTATTATAAAATGAAACAAAATACAATCGAAGTATGTGCAGTGCTAGATTGTAGAAGTAATCCAATATCTGCAAAGAATAAACTTAATTAATAAAAAAAATGAGCGATACATTATTAAACATAGAAGGCGTATTATCAGTATCAATTGATGCGGGCATTAAGAATAATGACGCGCCGGATTTGTCGGTCATAACCTTATCGCCCGGCACGACTACTGCTGGGGTGTTTACTCAAAATGTATTTTGTGCAGCGCCCGTTCTGGTGGCTAAAAATCACTTGCAACAATCGCCCTTGGCTTTACTCATTAATAGTGGCAATGCTAATGCTGGCACGGGCACACAAGGGTTGGAAAATACGGTTAAAACCTGTGAAATTTTAGCCACAGCATTAGACATTAAACTTCAGCAAGTACTGCCGTTTTCAACCGGGGTGATTGGTCAGCAACTTGACGTGTCAAAATTTGAAAGTGGCGTGCCAACTGCCGTGGCCAATCTTGGTCATCATATTAATGATGTTGCTAAAGGAATTTTGACCACAGATTTAGTGGAAAAAACGGCTACAGTACAGTTTGAAGTTAACGGTAAAACTGTTAGCATTAGCGGTATTGCCAAGGGCTCGGGCATGATTCGCCCGGATATGGCTACCATGCTTAGTTTTATTTTTACCGATGTTGAGGCAACTCAAAGTCAATTGCAAGCTTGCTTAGGTGAAGCGACTAATCAATCATTTAATCGAATTACGGTAGATGGCGACACCTCGACCAATGATGCTTGTACGCTAAGTGCGACAGGTGCTAGTGGGGTGGGTATTGGCCAGTGTGAGAGTGAATTTCAACAAGCGCTCAATGAGGTTACTCAATCATTGGCACATCAAATTATTAAAGATGGCGAAGGGGCAACAAAGTTTGTTGAGGTTTGCGTCAAGGGTGGTGCTAGCAACAAGGATTGCTTAGAGGTAGCTTATACTGTGGCACATTCGCCGTTGGTTAAGACCGCATTGTTTGCTTCTGATGCCAATTGGG
>NZ_JAQRMS010000239.1 GCF_028599055.1 Candidatus Thioglobus sp. | reverse complement strand
CAAAAATTACCATCGATTTATTATTTCCTTGCAAGCAAATAATTTGACCTCGCTTTCTCCGTATGCAACTGCTTACTAGTGACAGGTAAAAACGAATAATTTGTATTTTGTCGCTAATTAAATGCAAACTTGCATGGTTCTTTGTACGTAATTAACGCCGACTAAAAGCAGATTCACAGGAAATAAGAAATAAGTGTATTGTTGTACTGATTTAATGACGATTCGGCAAATTCCGTAAGCAATGCCGATAATTAATAAGATGGCGTCCATTCCTTGATCGATCTCAAAACACGAGCAGTTGCACTTTTTCCCCCGATGCGCGTACATTTCGTAACATTTATAAGTTACAGAAACACGTTTTATCAAGGCATCAATCATATCTGATAGTTTTTATGGGTAACAACAATTTACGATTTTGGCAGCTAATGCCACATTAAGACAACGGCAAGTTATAATACAACTAACTTAACCCCGTCACTTTTGACTGAAGTACCGGGGTCAGGAAAGTGAGCGATCATGTATATGTGTGTTAGGGATATCGAATTTGCATATTTCTACCATTTTTCTATTGAATTTTTGGAACTTTTCCAACGATGTGATACTTCTTTTTTCAATTTATTATAGATTGTGAAAAAGAAATTGCGATGATGTACATGCAACAGGGCCTCCGAGAGAAATTTTGCAAGGCGGAACAATACTGCTTTGTGGTTTTAGAACAGACTGATACTTCTCTCAAAACTGTGGATTTGAGTGGAAAATACAAAAAAAATTATGAAAATATCAAAATAAAACGTCAACGACTAAGGCTATGGGACTCTTTAGATATTCACGGGCCCTTTCGTGGCTTTCCGATGTACCGACTGAACCCTCCTCTCACATTCCCTGCTGTAAATCCAGTTCTTTATACTTCAATGAATACAATATTATGTGTTTTGTTAAGCATGCCAGTAGCAAGCGCTACTGCTGAGATGTCATTTAGTGTACTGAGAAACGTTTGAAAACATGTGTTAGTTCGACTATGAAGAATGACAAGTTATCTTCCCTGGGATTGATGCATATTCACCAAGATGTTTAAGTGGACTTATACAAAGTAATGGAGGTGTTCGTATCTGCTTAGACAATAAGGGTAGATTTTTGACCATTTTAAATTCAAAGTCATTAAAATTGTGCTGGATTCTATGTTATATCTCGGAAACTAATTATTGCGTACACACTATTAAAGCCTCAGCTACGTCCCTGCCTGGGAAGTTGCCCGGAGTCCCCACGAGTATTGGGCCCCAATGATAATCTATGCATGTTATGTACGGTATGATTTTAATGTTTAAAAACTCATTTTGTTGGAACTACTAATACACTAAATATATGTTTAATTTTATCGATATTTACATTTTCATTCCTTTGAGTGGCTGTGTAGGTATAGGGGCCCCCGTGCACTGCTTTGCCCGGGTACCTATGATGCTGTAAAGACGGCCTTGCCCAGGCGATGTGGTAGACAGACTACCAGAGTCAATCACCTCACGGAAACGCCAAAACTGTATTGGAGAATTTCTTTGCACAATCCATTTTTGGACCCTTTGATTACAGAACAAGAATTATGTCTCCTTAAAT
>NZ_JAQRMS010000238.1 GCF_028599055.1 Candidatus Thioglobus sp. | reverse complement strand
GTAGGTCTTTCCGGGAGGTATCGCCTCTCTATGATTCAGGGTCTTTCCGGGAGGTACGACCTCTCTATGATGCAGGGGCTTTCCGGGAGGTACGACCTCTCTATTTTGTAGCATCTTTCCAGGAGGTACGACCTCTCTATGATGTATGGTATTTCCGGGAGGTACGACCTCTCTATGATGTATGGTCTTTCCGGGAGGTACGACCTCTATATGATGCAGGGTCATTCCGGGAGGTATCGCCTCTCTATGATTCAGGGTCTTTCCGGGAGGTACGACCTCTCTATGATGTATGGTCTTTCCGGGAGGTACGCCTCTCTATGATGTAGGATCATTGCGGGAGGTATCGCCTCTCTATGATTCAGGGTCTTTCCGAGAGGTATGACCTCTCTATGATGTATGGTCTTTCCGGGAGGTACGGCCTCTCTATGATGTAGGGCCATTGCGGGAGGTACGACCTCTCTATGATGTATGGTCTTTCCTGGAGGTACGACCTCTCTATGATATATGGTCTTTCCGGGAGGTACGACCTCTCTATGATGCAGGGTCATTCCGGGAGGTATCGCCTCTCTATGATGCAGGGTCTGTCCGAGAGGAACGACCTCTCTATGATGCAGGGTCATTGGGGGAGGTATCGCCTCTCTATGATGCAGGGTCTTTCCGGGAGGTACGACCTCTCTATGATGTATGGTCTTTCCGGGAGGTATGGCCTCTCTATGATGTAGCATCTTTCCGGGAGGTACGACCTCTCTATGATTTAGCATCTTTCCGCGATGTACGATTTCTCTAGGATAAAATATTTCCTCTCCAGGATTTAGAGGATATCTGAGAGGAAGCTTTTCTCAAGAACATAGATTGTCATCAGCTTCAACCTCAAACTCCAAAATACACAAAATCAACACAAGATGCTGATGGAAATCCATGTAAAGCAATTGGCTTGTATACTATCACAAAGCTGTGAAGGGGTTAAACAGGTATTAATGCCTTTCACTCTTGATAACTAGACTTCAAGCTACCAAACGGATATAAATGAAGTTAGGTTTAATGAAAAATGTTATTCAATAATCTAGATTTATCAGCCTGTGTGAGTAGTATAGTTCGAGGCTTGACACCGTGGTTATGCAATCGGTACACCATCTAATCGGTATAAATCCTCGCACTATACTACTTGTGTGTGTGTGTGTGTGTGCATTGTCCAATCAATCGATCTTATTCCATTCCTTAATCCTGCCACATTTTTGTTCCTGTTGAAACGAGGATCTAGATTTCCAACGTCATATGACGATATCATATGTTGTGTTGTTGTTTTTTATTCAGTTGTTTGTGGTGAGAGGTGGTTGCTCGTTTTGTTGGTAATAATTGAATTGTTGTCAGTCACTGTTTTGAACTTTCTCTTCATAATACCGGTACTTACGCATTAGTAATAGACTTGAACCTTTCTTGACCAGCTGTGTCCCAAATCTGGGCCTTTATCACTTTATCCTCAATTTCCATACTCCTGAAAGTTACAAAAGTCCAAATAAATTGTATATCAATGAATCCAATTATAACTCAAGCCAGAATACATATAGCTGAAATACTGATAAAACCAATCAATCAATTTATCCTGCAA
>NZ_JAQRMS010000237.1 GCF_028599055.1 Candidatus Thioglobus sp. | reverse complement strand
ACTGTGTTTTTAAATCTTTATCTCTAAAGTGTTGATTACTGTTTAAATGCCATACAAAAAAGACCTAATTAGTCAGAACTATCGGCAGATCACTTTCAGTCAAATATAAGTGATCTAATTTTTGTCTAAAAATCCTGCACCAATTATCTAAGTGGTGTTTCAACTTCTTTTTCTCTCCTAATTATATTTCAGAAGTGTAGGTTCTTTTCCTTGTAGGTGTTCTTTAAAATTGTTTTTTAAAGAGGCTGTCGTGGTCATGATTGTTAGGTAGTTGTGAGTTTGAACCTGTTGATGACAAGGTGTACTGGATACAACATTATATGATAAAGTTTGTCTGTGTCTTATTGAGTGACTTGCAGCATGTCATTGGTGTTCTCTGGGTACTCTGGTTTCCTCTACCAATAAAACTCTGAGAATGTAATGACATTTTATATTATTATTTTGCTGGACAGAAAATCCTCATTCAGATTTGTATTTTTTTTGTATGCTTTAATTATTTTACGTCTTTTTAAAAACATATTATTTATTTACATGTTTCTTTGTCAATGGCTAAGATTTAAGTTCATTTTCTTGGACATGGAAGCCTAGCCTAAGGACACTTAGATTTATTAGTGATGTGTCTATCAATGAGACTGATTGATAGATTGTGTTATTTCTATAAGTAGACAGTACACAAATTAAAAGTATAGATCATACATATAAAATCAATATTCAGAAATTTTTAGAATTCTTTGGTGACAAAAATTAGGGTATTTGGTTTATTTATTTATTAATTTCTTATGGAAGGATCTTGAAAAATTGTAGACTTTAAGACAAAAAAAAAACCATTAAATTCCCTGTTAAAAAATTCCAAGTATTAAATCACCAGTTCAGAACAAGCATTTGCATAAAAATGCAAATTTTTTGTTGCAAAACATATGTATTAAGATTTATTTACTGGTAAGTCCAATACAGCCTGATTCTTATGCAAATAATAATAGTTTTCCATCATTTATGTAAGGTTTCCGGATTTGTCCTTCCATCCTTGGGATATATAGTCTAAGTACATAATTTGGCACAGATACAAATCAATGCACCTGTACAGACTTGAAAAAAATAGTTGCTAGCAGATGGTCCAGAACTGTGAAAAACATTCACTGGTTAAAATGTAGAGCACATGTTTTTTTTTAAATTTAAACTGCTTTCAATAATTAAATAAGGTACCCAGGAAATACAAGGAGCATTTTAACTTAATCACTATTATTGGCATACAAGTCAAACACACCTCAACGGTAGCAGACGGCAGAATAAAAGTCAAACACACCTCAACAAGAGCAGACGACAGCACACAGGTCAAACAAACCTAAACAAGAGCAGACAACAAAATAATGTCAAACACCTCAACAAGAGCAGACGACAGCATACAAGTCAAACAAACCTAAATAAGAGCAGACGACAAAATGTCAATGACCTCAACAAGAGCAGACAACAGCATACAAGTCAAACAAACCTAAACAAGAGCAGACGACAGCATACAAGTCAAACAAACCTAAATAAGAGCAGACGACAGCATACAAGTCAAACAAACCTAAACAAGAGCAGACGACAGCATACAAGTCAAACAAACCTAAACAAGAG
>NZ_JAQRMS010000236.1 GCF_028599055.1 Candidatus Thioglobus sp. | reverse complement strand
AAAACACAAATCTGGTAGAGGACCACCCAATGAACATTTCTGGCAAGTTTGGTTCAAATCTGTTCAGTGGTTTCAGAGAAGAAGATTTAAATGTGAAAAGCTAACGGACGACAGACACTTACCCATGACAAAAGCTCACATGGCCTATGGCCAGGTGAGCTAAAAATATCAATATAAGTAGAACAAGCTAACAAAATGACTTTTATTACACAATAGTTCGGAATTTCAGTGGTATCGCATGTTCGAGAGAGGATACAACATTTGGGTGTCACCTTTGCGCTTTACATGTATGTTAAGAAGATATTCATTAGTTGAGTGTGTAAGTGTATTACACCGAACTGGAACGCACAATTTGCAGAATGTTTTTATAGCCGTCAGTATGTGAAGCCATGTTTATAGAGGACCTACCATAATATGCTTCTAACCACATTTCGGTTCAATTGGCAAAACGGTTTCACAGGAGAAGATTTTTCAGAACTCAGCCATCCAGAAACAAGATTTGCCTGTGATGGCCATGTTTTTTAACGCATCGAGCCGAGATGAGCAATCATTATATAGGACCTTCCATAGATGCTTCCTTCCTAATTTCGGTTCATTTGGCAATGCAGTTTCAGAGGAGAAGATTTTTTTAGAAATCACCATTCAGAAACAAGAATTGACTGTGGCGGCCATGTTTGTAAACGGATCAGGATGAAATTTACAATCTTTATAGAAGACCTTACATAACTGATTCCTACCAAGTTTCAGTTCATTTGGCTTAGGGGTTTCAGAGAAGAAGATTAAAATGTGAACAGTTTACAGATGGATAATGACACTAAGTGATGGTAATAGCCAACAAATATACAAACCAACAAAAGCAAATGATTTATCTGTTTCTTCTTCGACAACTTCATTAATATCAGAGTAATCTATAGCTGTTGATGCTTTGTTGTCATAGTTATCTGAAATAAACAAATCAAGATAACTATCAATATTTTCTCCGATCTTTTTTATCCACATAATAGATTTTGAAATAAAATGGACTATTGGAACGTGTCAATATTGTGACAAGTAAAACTTGTCATGGAGCTACTTTCTTATGTTGTACTTGCACACGACGAGTGTCAAAAGTTGGTATATTAACACCACTGATGCCGAAAAATAATCTGTAATAACGTTAACATCCCCCTCTCTTTGAAAATCCTGCATCTGTGTCTGATACAGTATATGTATACTTACATTGAAGATTTTGTCCTGATGTTGATGTACTGTTTGGGTTTTTAACATAATAATAACAAAAGATATACAGAAACATTACATACAAGTAACATCTGGCTAACTACCAATATCGTACAGTTTTGTTATAACATCTGGCAAGCTAACTACCAATATCGTACAGTTTTATTATAACATCTGGCTAACTACCAATATCTTACAGTTTTATTATAACATCTGGCAAGCTAACTACCAATATCTTACAGTTTTATTATAACATCTGGCAAGCTAACTACCAATATCTTACAGTTTTGTTATAACATCTGGCAAGCTAACTATCAATATCTAGTCCCACGACGTAGAGTTGTATCTGTTCATCTTCGGCACGTTCTGCTGCAGCCCATGCATTATTAGTACTGAGACTTCTGTCCTG
>NZ_JAQRMS010000235.1 GCF_028599055.1 Candidatus Thioglobus sp. | reverse complement strand
CGGTAAACCAAGCCATGGTGACAATCGTAACGGTGAACCAAGCCATGGTGACAATCCGTAACTGTAAACCAAGTCGTCATGGTGACAATCGTAACGGTGAACCAAGCCATGGTGACAATCCGTAACGGTAAACCAAGCCATGGTGACAATCCGTAACGGTAAACCAAGCCATGGTGACAATCGTAACGGTGAACCAAGCCATGGTGACAATCGTAACAGTGAACCAAGCCATGGTGAAAATCGTAACGGTGAACCAAGCCATGGTGACAATCCGTAACGGTGAACCAAGCCATGGTGACAATCCGTAATGGTGAACCAAGCCATGGTGACAATCGTAACAGTGAACCAAGCCATGGTGACAATCCGTAATGGTGAACCAAGCCATGGTGGCAAATCCGTAACGGTAAACCAAGTCATGGTGACAATCCGTAATGGTGAACCAAGCCATGGTGGCAAATCCGTAACGGTAAACCAAGTCATGGTGTCAATCCGTAACACTTTCGAAGTGATGACTTCAACTTAGCCACTTGAAACCCTTGAATCTTCTTACACTAAGATAAAACCGTATAATTTAAAAATTCCTTCTTTGCCACTACTGAGATGACATGAGTAATCTAAAATCAACAAGCCCTTTTGTTTATTGCTCCCTAAGCACTATTAAATTATTTAGCTTTCCAATATTTCGATATTGAGTGTATCTGATGAATGTCATTGGGGCGCACTAAATTTTATATCTACATTTATAGTATTGCATGTAATTTTATTTGGTATGATTTATAAATATCTGTGTTAAATGTGTGGAAAAACGCTATGTAGCAATTGAAAATGTCGAATTTTCTCTAAAAAACACCAATGAAAAACCTGATGATATTTATATATTTTACAATATTGATGTATAAATTAAATAGTAATAAGGAATTGATTTTAAATCTTAATTTGCAATGCTATTTATATACTTCAATACAAACTAACCATATTTCTTATAGTACAAAGACAGATTTTAAAAACAGAAAGCAAGTATTGTCACGAACTTTGAATCACTGTTGTATCTTATTATGCATTATTGTCACGGACTGTTAATCAGTGTATCTTGCATAATCTGTTCTTGTATACGGAAACCAGATGAGTGGTGTAATAAACTCTTTGGGAGCTCTAGATCATGGGTTCGATCCCCGGTCGGTTCAAATCAAAGACTTGTTATGGTAGGTATTGTCTCTCCGATAAGAACACATCATGAAGGGGTAAGAGCAAAGACTTCGTTGGATGGGGCTCAGATTAATCCGAGTGGAGCGACATGTCTACCCGCGGATTGTTGTTTCACTGAGTTGGCACTTTTAAAATCCAACTAAGCGTATTGGTCTAGTACAGAGCGTACATCGTCTTCCTCTCATCGAATGTAACTTGATATCGCCACGGTATAGCTGAACACATGATTGTGTTGCATCAGTCATTCACTCCTGTAACGGAATTTGAATCAGCATAATTCTTTGACGTTGAATAATGGGTTATCTCGTTGAGGTCCATTTAAAAAGTGGTCGAAATCTGATTAAATAAAGTAGATAACAGTAGCTACCCTATATTACACACCAGACCACCAACTCCACACCATCACCACCACCACTAAGTCAATA
>NZ_JAQRMS010000234.1 GCF_028599055.1 Candidatus Thioglobus sp. | reverse complement strand
GCAAAGACAGCGTTCTCGACACCGCTGGCAATACTGCTACCAGTGATATTGATTTTGATGCTCTACCCCAATTTTCCCCAGTAGCAGAATCGACCATTAATGGCGCACAACATATTGATGTTCGATCACCTATCGTATTAACCTTCTCAGAAAGCGTATCGGTAGGCACAGGCAACATCATCATCACTGACTTGAACACAAATGGTCAAGGTTGGAAAAATGATTCAAGCGACAACACTCAAACCATCGATGTGACCAGCTCAATGGTCACTATTGCAGGCAATATTGTCACCATTAACCCTGAGTTTGACTTTGATTTGGCTACTAATTATGAAATCACCTTCGCTGCGGGCACCTTTACCGGTGATACGTCAGGGCAAGACTCCATTGCTGTGGAGTCGGGTGATTTTACCTTTACTACTGTCACCCCTAAAACAGACAATGTAGGTCAAGAATCCAAAATACAAGTTGCAGGCACCGATGCATTGGTGGCTAGCAATTACTGGATAGATGGACATCAATCCGATCCAACTAAAGCTCCGATACAAGTCGATGCAAGTGCCAAGGATATTGCAGTTGCCTATTCACTAAATTATCGTGGTCTTGTAGATGAAGATGGGCATATCCAGTTGGATGGCGTTACAGATATAAACGATATCATCTATGGAGATGTAAGCCCCAATCTAACGGGCGATCTAGATACTTACGGTTGGGTTCCGAATCCTGCCGCTAAAGTTATAGGCAGTGATGCTGGTAGTTTCGGCGCTAGAACCATTTATGCTGATACAGTGGGTAATTACTATATTTACAGTGATGAGACATTGTTTACAGAGGGATCAGGTCAAGTTTTTTACGGTTAGAGCAATATTTTTTGCTTTCAAAGACTAGAAGAAAAATTTATTTAAAAAATATAAAAGGAGATTTATTATGAGTTCAACAAAATATTTCATTACTAATGCAAATGGCTTTTTTATCAATTGGTATTCACCTCTATTAGGTATAGAAACAAGAGGGCAGTTGCTAAGTGCAGCTGGTGGTCTTGGCGATGATGCCGTTTATGTGGGTGAAGGAACAACAGTTGATGCCACTGGCCTGACGGCCACCGCTGGTAATGATGTTATTTACCTAACGGGCGATTTTGATGACTACACACAAAGTAATCAAGGTCCGACTTATACGTTAACTAGAGAGGTGGTTGTTAATGGTGAAACATTTACAGAATCAGTAAAATTTATTGCCTCTAATGGCGATAAAATTGTTTTTGCAGATGGCTCTCTTGCAATTGGTTTTAGTGATTTACCGAATTTTCCAGCACTGGATGCTAACAATTTAGATAGAACTGAAACAACGCCGCCCAACCCTTTGGATAGTAGCATTCCTGCGGTAGTTGGTGATGATGCTACTAAAGTATTTATTACAGATTCTTCTGGCGTGAATATTGCGGCTGGTATACGCGGCTCTGTTTTTACTGTTGCCGGTGGTACTGGTGATGATACGGTTTATGTTGGCGTAGGAACAATTGTTAATGCTGCTGGACTGACCTCAACAACTGGTAATGACTCCATTTATCTAGAAGGTCAATTTTCTGATTACTCTCAAAGTAATGTAGGCCCTACTTATACCATGAGCAGAG
>NZ_JAQRMS010000233.1 GCF_028599055.1 Candidatus Thioglobus sp. | reverse complement strand
CACATAATAGTGGCTGTCTAAGACCACAACATATGATGTTGTTAAAGTCCTTTCTAGAGACAGACACATAATAGTGGTTGTCTAAGACCACAACATATGATGTTGTTAAAGTCCTTTCTAGGGACAGGCACATAATAGTGGTTGTCTAAGACCACAACATATGATGTTGTTACAGTCCTTTCTAGGGACAGGCACATAATAGTGGCTGTCTAAGACCACAACATATGATGTTGTTAAAGTCCTTTCTAGAGACAGGCACATAATAGTCGTTGTCTAATTGAAAATTGACAAGTCACATGACACAAATTGATTGAAGATCAGAACCTTGTGATATACTACATCACCATATCCCTCTACCCTATAAGATGTACAAAATGTACCGTAGTTATTCTTTAAATAATGCCATATGCAAAAAATCTAAGTAATATTTATACCACGATTTTCCGAGTTAAACAAGTTCAAGCTTCACGTTCCATTGTTTAAACTCTTAACTCAATATACCTTGTTATAAGTGAGGTGTAACATGAAGCAATGCAACATCACATCTAGATCGTTGATTATTGCATGGCTCTCTTAGAGTAATAAAACTACAGCCTAGATAAGTGTGCGATGTCGTGAGATCAAAGGAAAAGACTGCATTCATGTTTCAATTTGTGATATGAAGTGATTAACAATGTTTTTTGAAACGAGATGACGTTTGTCAGTCATCTCTCATCGAAGGGCGAAGCCTAGAGTTTTAAAAAACATCTTTAATTATTTTATCGCTATGTTTATCAAGGATTTGGTAATGTGACGTCATCATAACGTCATATTAGAAAACAGCGATATTACTACGTGCGTCCTTGACAACGCTTAGCGGTTAGCGATAATTGGAATCATCTTGGCGCTTACGTCATATGAAATATATTGGTTTTAAACATCAACGGGAAAATAAACAAAATAGCGATAATAAATTGTATCAATTTAACTCGTTGTATTTCTATATTTTCCATGCATGTGATGTACTAAATAAGAAATTAGATAAAAGTGCAGCTAAAGTAAAGTACATTACCTCATTCCCTGTGTAGATTTGTTAATAAAGTTCCTATAAAACTGTGGTGCTCCTAATAAGGCCTCTGCAAATACAGCTAAAAATCCAGTAGTCTCTACGACATAAATATTGTCTATAAATATGTATGTGAATATTCCAAATACACCAATAAATGTTACTATAAATTCTACATAGCTAATAAAATCTGTCCACATCCAAAAATGGTCCCAGTCAAAATCTGAAAAACACATCAAAATCTCCAAATTAATGAAAAATAAGAACTGAAGATCTGTTAAAATACCTACTACATTTGTAAAAACAATCCCTAAAGATCCAAGTTAAAAGCTTGTGTAAAACCACTGCAATTTATTGGCTAATAAGTTATGTTCCTCTACTAAAATGTTACCGATCTGTTTTTGGTGGTGTAGTGGTTAACATGCTCACTTTAAGTGTTGTAGAATGTGTTAGACCCCCATTCAGGTCAATCCAAATACTATAAAAATTGAAATGTTATCGCTTCTCAGTTAAGTACACCATATCAAGGAGTAAGAGCAACGAATCAGGATAATGGGTGAGAGTGGAGAGACATATCTACCAGTATAATGGGTCAGAG
>NZ_JAQRMS010000232.1 GCF_028599055.1 Candidatus Thioglobus sp. | reverse complement strand
CGTTTAAACAAGCCGTTAACTGTTCGCTTGTTTCCAGTCCCTGGACTAAATGCTGGAGATTTGACAGCCTTTGAAAGTGATGATTTGTGCAATTGTGCTGTACTGTCTGTTCCTTGAGTTGGTATTATTATAATAACATTAAAAAAAGGATAGCTTCGGAACGAACGCCCATGTCCAGTTTTATCATTATAAATACCACAGATAAAGCTTGTTATAATTTAACCTTAAGTGTGTCGTTCAGCGTCACCATTAGGATACAAAGCAAACGATGCCAGAACCATTAAAAAACTTGTATAGCACTGAACTTGTTAAATCCTTAGGTGAGCAAGTATCAAACCTGTATGGTGATTTTGATACAGACGGCTTTTCTGCCCATGTCATTGATAGTGAGTGGGAAGGCAGGGAATTAAAAGAGCGAATGAAGCACATTTCAGAATCATTACATCGTTATTTACCGATGGAGTATTCTGACGCTATTCAGATACTCATGGAGTCATCATCAAAATTTAGTGGATTTCAATACATGTTTTTTCCTGGTTTTGTTGAGCTGTATGGATTGAATAAATTTGAAAAATCAATTCAAGCTTTAGAGCATTTTACTAAACACTCAAGTTCTGAATTTGCGGTTCGGCCATTCATTAAAAAAGACAGTTATAAAATGATGGCACAAATGCAGCTATGGGCTAAATCACAAAACCATCATGTTCGCCGACTTGCCTCAGAGGGATGTCGTCCGCGCCTACCTTGGGCAATGGCACTTCCTGAATTTAAGCAAGACCCATCCCAAATTTTGCCAATTTTGGAAAAATTGAAAAACGATGACAGTGAATATGTGAGAAGAAGTGTTGCTAATAATTTGAACGATATATCAAAAGATAATCCACAGGTTGTAATAGACATAGCCAAAAGCTGGCTGGGCAACAGTCAACAAACCAACAGGATTGTTAAACATGCTTGTCGTACTCTACTAAAACAAGGACATCCAGAGATAATGAATCTGTTTGGTTTTTTAAAGCCAGAACATATTGAAATTAGAAACTTTACAGCTCAAAAGTCCGTTGAAATGGGAGAAAACCTGGATTTTTCTTTCAAACTTGAATCGCAGCAACAAAAACTCGGAAAACTTAGGGTTGAGTATGCGATTGGCTTTGTTAAGAAAAACGGCAATCGCTCAAAAAAAATGTTTAAAATATCCGAGTCAGAAATTAATGGTAATAATAAAACAGTTGCCAAATCTCATTCGTTCAAAAAAATATCAACAAGAAAGCACTATGCGGGAAATCACTCGATTGGCATTTTTGTAAATGGTTGTGAGCTGGCAAGCATGGAGTTCCTGCTAAGTGAAAAAATCTTAACAAAATCACGTACTCGAAAAAAATAAAACTGCATTGTTCCACTCTGCAACTTTATGTTGCTAGTGATGTTAAATATTATTCCAGTTTGGTTAGCCAGTAGGCGTTGGTAAAATCTTTAATGTTAGCCGCCTTTTTGCCGGCAAGCTGCACTCTTTCTAAGCTTAGTGCGCCATCACCCGTTGCTATATAACAGCTACCTTTAGGGCTATCAATTACCTCTCCTGGATTTAGGTGACAAGAGTCTATGACCTTTGCAGATAGAATGCGTAGAACTTTAGCGTTAAATTTAT
>NZ_JAQRMS010000231.1 GCF_028599055.1 Candidatus Thioglobus sp. | reverse complement strand
GTTTGGTCGCACTTTATGCCACACAAATTCAAGATGGGTGTAAGTGGCTGTCCGCGTAATTGCGCAGAAGCAACCATTAAAGATTTTGGTGTGATTTGTACGGAGAAGGGTTATGAGATTCATGTGGCAGGCGCGTGCGGCATTCGCACTAAAGCTTGCTTGAAAGATCGTTTCTTTGAAACTGAAGCTGAGGTGGTTGAATACCTTAAAGCCTTTGTTCAGCTCTACCGAGTTGAAGCTAACTATCTTGAGCGAGTCATGCATTTTGAGGAGCGCGTTGGTTTAGATTACATTCAATCAAAATTAGACACAGCTGAAAAGATTAAAACCTGGGCAGATCAGTTGCCAAAAACAATTAAAAATCCTTGGGTCACGACGGATCACAGAGAAAAGCAACCTGCTTAATTAAAGGAGATATTATGAAAGATAAATTAAATCTATTTTCATTTAGTGGCAAATATCGGATATTACATCTAACTTGGTTTGCCTTTTTTATGACCTTTGTGGTTTGGTTGGGCTTAGGTCCAATGATGCCATTTATTCAAGAGGCACTGTCACTCACTGATCAACAAGCCAAAGTATTGCTGATTCTTAATGTAGCTATGACCATTCCTGCAAGAATTGTTGTGGGTATGTTGGTGGATAAATATGGCCCAAAAATCCTATTTAGTGCTATTCTAATTTTAGGCGGATTAATCTCAATTGCCTTTAGTTGGATGCAAACATATGATCAGTTAGCACTGTTAAGATTTTTATCAGGCTTTATTGGTGCTGGCTTTGTGGTTGGTATTCGCATGATTTCAGAGTGGTTTCCAGCTAAGCAAACCGGTGTTGCTCAAGGTATTTATGGTGGTTGGGGTAATTTTGGCTCAGCAGGTGCAGCGATAACCTTGCCATTTATTGCCAGTAGCTTTGGTGGCGATGACGGCTGGCGCTATGCGATCACTATGGCTAGTGTTGCAGCCATTGCTTATGGTGTGTTTTATTACTTTAATGTAACTAATACACCAAAGGGATCAACTTACTTTAAGCCTAAAAAATCAGGCGCGATGGAAGTTAGTAATCGACAAGATTTTGTGTTGTATGTACTGATGAATATTCCACTATATTTAGCGTTATCATTACTTACTTGGAAGCTATCCCCAGCTAATATGGGCATGATTTCAGCCTCGGTTGAACTTATCGTGTATGCAACTCTGGTGATGATATTTATATTCCAAGTGTATAAGACTTGGCAGGTTAATGCTGAGATTTTAAAAAATCCTGTGCCAAAGCAACATCAGTACAAGTTTAAGCAAGTTGCAATTCTTGATTGGGCCTATTTTGTCACCTTTGGTACAGAGTTAGCGGTGGTATCTATGTTGGCGATGTTTTATGTAGACTGGTTCGAACTGCCAAAAATTACTGCAGCGCTGTTGGCAGGTGTGTATCCATTTATTAATTTGTTTGCACGCCCAGGTGGTGGTTATTTGAGTGATAAGTTTGGTCGCAAGCGTACTTTGATTGTAGTGTTTAGTGGTACGGCTTTAAGCTTCTTAGCCTTAGGAAATGTTGATCAGAGCTGGTCAATTTATCTGGTCGTTGCACTGACAATCGTGGGCGGTATTTTCTCTAAAGCAGGTTCGGGTGCAGTATTTGCCATGGTGCCACTCATTCAAAGA
>NZ_JAQRMS010000230.1 GCF_028599055.1 Candidatus Thioglobus sp. | reverse complement strand
TGATATCTGATTGAAGTCTGATATTCTAGCGAGTTTGTTGAGAAACAGACAACTGAAATTTGAAATAAGTATATTGCTTAAGAAATAATTCATGGAAGCCAGAGTGTGTTTACAGTTTTAACATGGGTAACATTATTTTCGTAATTGTTTTATCCTGATCATTAGCGAGGGATAAAATGCTACGAAAATAATGTTACCCATGTTCAAACTGCATACACACTCTGGCTTCCATGAATTATTTCGATTCTAGAAGGCAAATTCTAACTTTGTTTTTAAGTAGAGGTCAGTAATGGAAATGCATTTCATAACAAAATTTCTGTATAAATAGACTGTGATGCTATTAAGTTACTGATATTTTACAATTTAATGGAATTTTTAATTTAGCTACAAGTAACATGCTCCCAAAATCGTAAAATAAATCAGTTACCACGTGTTTTAATGTCAACAGCGTTCATTGTAAACGACTTCACGGGAAGATGTTAAATTTCAGATGTCAAAGTCCATTGATGGTTGTCTTATTAGTATTTATTCCGGAAAAATTATAGGTTAAAACCAATACGGGGATTTTTTATGTTTGTTATGCACCACAGTGCTGTATACATACATTCACTAGATAATGATGTTTGTAATTGTTCATGGAATCATCAGTCACATTCATTGGCGCATGTGCGAATGAGATAATACGAAGAATTAATTTTTTTTAACAAAGGGAAAGAGTAAGGTCATATTAGAATAATAGATATCATTGTTATTATTATTGTTATTTTATTTTTGATTTGTTTACATGGGAAAAAGCACTTGAAATATATATCTTAATATCGTCAAACTGACGAAACAAGCACTCACTATTATTTGAGAAAGGTTTCACTCAGAGCTAAACAAATGTCGTCGATTTGTTAGTTCTCCATAAAGTTAGCTATATCTAGATTAAAACTAATAAAGGCTGTATCTACAGATCTATCATCAGAACAGGATAGGGGAGATTGTATGTAAAAAGAATATTAGAACTATTTGAAGATACCACAGTGGGTTTTTAGTATTTGTTCAAACCTTAGTTTTTCACCTAGTATTTTGCCTTAAATTAATGGTTTCTGGCTACACCTTTTGTAAATTCAAAATTTTCTCCGGTCATAGATGGGATCACAGAAAATACAATGCAAAAACAGAGAAGGGTGAAAAATACAAATTATGATTTAAAAAACACTACACATAAAATAACAGATTGAGTAACACGAACATCACAAACTACCAGGCCTGAACACCAGTACTCTTGTAGGGCATACAGTGGTTTTGGCTGTCTATTGGAAAAATAGTTTTTGCAAGATTTCGAATTAGTCTTCAAGTCTGTTATTTTCAAGAAACTTCCATATCATTCCAGTTGCAATCCGCATACGATATCAGTAATTATCCCATAACATTATAACCTTACAATTCTATAAAGTTACTTTCATTCAATGTTCGTAGTTGATGCAAAATAAATTGACTTGAACGTTTGTGAATTCGTGCTGTCAAACATTATAATTCAATAAAGTAGATAACAGTAGCTGCCCTATATTACACACCAGACCACCAACTCTACACCATCACCACCACCACTAAGTCAATAAAGTAGATAACAGTAGCTACCCTATATTACACACCAGACCACCAACTCTACATCATCACCAC
>NZ_JAQRMS010000023.1:9596-14462 GCF_028599055.1 Candidatus Thioglobus sp. | reverse complement strand
TTTTTTTATGCAATAGGTTTTAGGTTGTTTAATAGTGTTTTAATGGTGTGTGTGGGCAATATTTGTCGTAGCCCAATGGCTGAGGCTTTGCTGATTGATCGACTCTCTGATGGTAAGCATGCAAGTGTTAATATCGCCTCTGCCGGTGTTGGAGCATTGGTTGGGCATGAGGCTGACGTTACCGCAAAAGAATTAATGACTGAGAAAAATATTGATGTATCTGCGCATCGGGCCAGGCAATTGAGCACTGAGCTCTTAAGTGAATATGATCTGATATTGGTCATGGAAAAAGGCCATATTAATGCGGTGCATAATATTGCACCATCATCCAAGGGCAAAGTGCATTTGCTAGGTAAATGGAGTGACTTTGAGATATCAGACCCTTATATGCAGTCGCGCCGAGAGTTTGAACTGGCATTGGAGCTGATTGAGCGTGGTATTGATGAATGGGTAGAAAAGGTTTTTAGTTAATGTATAAAAATTCAATATTGTTATCCTGCTGTTTGTACTTGTTTGTTCAAGTAGTCAATGCAGAGTCAGGGCGAGTGCGAGTCTCATATGAAGATATACCCGTATCAGCAACCGAGGATATGGGGGCGATGGGCGTGCATTATGATGTAAAGCCTTTTGGTGATTCTGACGTGTATGCGGGTTTTGGTGGTTATGGTGCGTTAACGGGCGACCGCGGTGGATTTTTCACTGGTGGTGTAACCTTGGGTTATCATCACTATATTACTAATGATGCAGTAGACGGACTTGCGATTGATGCTGGGCTATTTGCTGGTGGTGGCGGTGGTGCGGGTGCATTTCCGGGTGGTGGTCTTATGCTACGCTCACACTTAATGTTAGAGCAAGAGGTTGGTGATGTGGCCTTGCGTTTTGGTATGGTAAATACACAATTCCCCAATACCTCTAATAGTGCTTATGAACAAGACACGCATCCGAGTATTGGTATTGTGATACCGACCTATCAATTTAATCGTCCTGTACTAAGTCAGGGTGGCCTCAAGATTGCCAATAAGAAAGCAGACAAGATAATCCCAGTGAGCTTGCGCTATCATCCCGATAGTGATGCTAAGCGCCGAGGTGGTGCGAGTTTGGTGGATGACATAACTTTAATTGGTTTCCAGTATCAAGATTATATTAACGATTCCCTCTATCGCACTTATGAAACCTATGGTGCAGGCACCGGTGGGGTTGATGGTTATGCCAAGGTATTGACTGGCTTTGGAATTAATACTGAGCTTGTTGATGATTCAGTTATGCTAGATACTAAGCTAACAGTGGGTATGGCCGGTGGTGGTGGTATTGATACTGGCGGTGGTTTGATTGTGCAACCGATGATAGGGTTAGATATTAAGTTAGCGGATGGTTGGCGCATTAAGCCTATGTTGGGTAAGACTTATGCACCGAGTGGCAATTTCTCGGCAACTACATCTGAGCTAGGGTTAAGCTGGACAGGTGGCAAGGGTAAGACTGAATATAGTATCAAGAATAAAACTTACCAGCCTGACGATAGCGCACGCACTAAAAGTGGTGGTGTGTATGCCGATCGTATTGAATTACTAGGGTTTGGCTTGAGTAAGCAAGTAAATGACCAGGTAAGCGTTTCAGGTAGTGCGTATGGCGCCTATAAAGGCGACGTAGGTGCGTATGCTGAAGGTTTGTTTGGTATTGAAGTCAAGCCATTTGATCTGCCAGTGCATGTGGGCTATGAGTTTGGTGTCGGTGGCGGTGGTGGCATGGATGTGGGTGAGGGGCTGATTCATCAATACACAGTGGGTACGCGGATGGCAGTAAATAATACGATGGATCTGAGTATCGATGTGGGTAGAATGCAAGGTATGGATGGTGGAACATTTGCTGCCAATGTATTTCAAATTGGGCTGAATTGGTAGTATAATTTTTTGATCTAAATTTAGATCATATTAATAGTAGGGAAAATAAGTGATTATGAATCAATTAAAAATATTGGGCGTGTTGTCAATACTGAGTTTATTGGTAGGCTGTGCGCCGGGCATGAAAATGGATGAAAACAGCCATCTTCGCGGCGCTTTTAGTACTCAAGAAAATGATAAGCCTGATATGATGCTAATTACCCCCGCACTGGTTGCACAGATGAATGTAGATCATGATAACAATCCAACCTATAAAGTCGGTGTGCAAGATGTACTAATGATTAGAGTATGGGGTGATGCTGGTTTAAGCACAGGTGGCGATGCCAAGGACGGTAATTCCAAAGCAGACGGCTTTGTGGTGCAAAATAACGGCACGATTTTCTACCCTTATGTGGGTAATATCAAAGTAGCCGGCAAGTCGATCGAGGCGATTAGAATACTACTGACTGAAAAGTTAAGAAAGTTTATTACTGACCCGCAGATTAGCGTGGCTGTGAGTGAGTATCGCTCGAAGCGTGTTCATATTATTGGAGAGGTAAAGAAGCCAGGTACCTATCAAATTACTGATACACCAATGACTATTCTTGATGTAGTAATGCTAGGTGGAATCAATAACCGCACTGCTGATACTGAACAAATCTTTGTGATTCGTCGTGCAAGAACAAGTAACGACATCGTGGCAAAGCCGGCGATCTACCGATTTGATGGCGGATCAGCTGACGCGATGTTGTTAGCGGGGCAGTTTTACTTGAATGCCAATGATGTGGTGTTCGTAGCACCGGCAGGGGTAGTATCGTGGAATCGTGTTATTAGCAACATCTTGCCATCGATTGGCCTGGGTACGAAGATTGATTCATTTGGCAATTAACAATGAATAGTGAGCAGTTGGTGGATAACAAAGTAGCGATGAACAATCAAGAATTTAATAATACTGAGGATGAGATTGATCTGTCAGAATTGCTCGGCACGCTAATCGAGGCCAAGTGGCTAATTAGTATTATTGCGGGTATGTTTTTAGTAGGCGGTGTGTTTTATGCACTAATTGCGACACCAATTTATCAGGCTGATGCAGTATTGCAAATTGAAGAAAAATCAGGTGGCATGCCAGGTTTAAGTGATTTCGCCGAGATGTTTCCAGCGGATACAGCGGCATCAACCGAAATAGAGATTATCAAATCTCGTAATATTATTGGTAAGGTTGTTGATAAGCTTGATTTGACCCTTAATGCAACGCCTAAATATTTCCCGGTGATTGGTGAGCCAATTGCGCGTAGGTATAGTGGTGTTGGTGTGGCTGAATCAAACTTTGGTATGGATAGTTATGCTTGGGGTGGAGAGCGCATTCAGCTACAGCGTCTGGTTCTGCCAAGTCATTTGAATGAAGATGGAGTGGTATTAGTCGCTGGTAAGGGTCAACAATACACATTAACTGCTATCGGCGGCGAGCCGCTACTTACCGGTACGGTTGGAGAGGTGGTGAGCGTCAAAGGTGTCGAGATCTTTGTCTCTGAGCTGGTCGCCAGAGCGGGAACTAAATTTAATTTAAACCAAAGTAGCCGTATGAAGGCGATTAAAGACCTACAAGAAAATATTAAGGTCTCTGAGCGCGGTAAGAAAACCGGTATCTTAAGAATTAGCCTAGATGGCGACAACCCTGAGTTGATTGCTCGTGTTGTCGATGTGGTGTCAAACTTGTACCTTAGGCAGAATGTTGAACGCATGTCAGAGGAAGCTGAAAGCGGACTAAAGTTTTTGCAACAACAACTGCCACTGATAAAAGATGAGATGGAAGCGGCTGAAATAGAGCTAAATAGCTATCGTACGAGCAAGAGTTCAGTGAACCTAACCCTAGAAGCACAGTCATTATTAAATAATGTTGTTACTATTGAAGCGAGGCTTGCTGAGTTTGAAGTGAAGCGTTCAGATCTATCGAAGAAGTACACTGAAGTACATCCGATTATGGTGACATTAAACAATCAAGAGGTTAAACTTAAAGAGCAGCTAGGGAAAATCAATACTAGGGCAAACAGTTTGCCAAAAACACAGCAAGAGATTTTGCGCTTGTCTCGTGATGTTGAAGTGGCTACCACAATTTACACCCAACTTTTGAATAAAGTGCAAGAGCTGAAAGTTGCCAAAGCTGGCATGGTGGGTAATGTGCGTATCATTGATACAGCGCTGACTGCTGAAAAGCCGATTAAGCCCAAAAAATCGATGATTGTACTACTAAGCTTAGTACTGGGTTTATTCCTAGGTATTGCCGTGGCGTTCGTACGCCGTGCGATGAGCAAAGGTGTGGAAGATCCGGATTCAATTGAGAAAAATATTGGCATTCCTGTGTATGCCAATATTCCATTGAGCATCAAACAAGTATTGCTTGATAAAGACGTGGTAGCAGGCAAAGCCAAGCATACAATTCTTTGTGAGCATGACCCTAAAGATCAATCCATTGAAGGTTTGAGAAGCTTGCGTACTAATCTGCATTTTGCGCTGTTAGAAGCCAAGAATAATATTGTCATGATTACCGGCCCAGCGCCAGGCGTGGGCAAGAGTTTTGTTTCAACTAACTTTGCACATGTAGTTGCCCAAGCAAACCAAAAAGTACTGCTAATTGATGCAGATATGCGCAAGGGTCATATTAACAAAGAATACGATATGACACGTGGCCCAGGGTTGAGCGAATTGATAATTGGAGAAGTTGACAAGGCGGCAGCGGTACGCAGTAGTGGTTTTGAAAATGTTGATGTGTTAACGACTGGAAATATGCCGCCAAATCCGTCAGAGTTGCTGATGCATGAGAATTTTGAGAAATATTTGAGTGAATTCTCTAAAGACTATGATTTAGTATTGATCGATACGCCACCGCTGCTTGCAGTGACTGACGCGGCGGTGATTGGTCGTTTGTGTGGCACAACGTTTGTGTTGTTGCGTTATGGTGTGCATTCGATGGCAGAGATTCAGGCAGTGA
>NZ_JAQRMS010000023.1:4077-9496 GCF_028599055.1 Candidatus Thioglobus sp. | reverse complement strand
GGTTATGGTAAGTATGGTTATGGTAAGTATGGTAACTATAACTATGAATATAAGTAATAGAGATTGCCAATTATTACCGTGCAGTTTTTTGAATGAATCTTATTAGATGAACTGCTAGTAAGATGCCAACGAGATTGGCTGCAAGATCCGCTACTTCAAAGTAGCGATTAATGGCAAATAGCTGTGCAATTTCAATTAATAAACTATAAGTAAATAGTAAGGCTGCAGTTTGATATTGACTAGTCTGTGGATATGCCAGTGTAATTAACATTGTAGCCAAGCCGTAGCTTCCCAGATGTAATATTTTGTCTAGATGGTCAAAATTAATTGGCATTTCTACTTGTGGTTTGAGTGACAAGTAGGTGATGGTGATCAGCCATGTGATCGCGGCGCTTTTAATTAAATATATTTGTTTTATTAGTTTCATATTAATGTCATAATTACCTATATTTATCAAATGTTATTTTACTTTGAATATTCCTAAGCATATCGCCATCATTATGGATGGCAACGGACGTTGGGCCGAGTCACATGGCGTGCCGAAATTTGAAGGCCATCGCCAAGGTGTAAAGGCTGTACGTACAGTGGTTCGCCACTGTGTAGAAATTGGTATCGAGACCTTGACGCTGTTTGCATTTAGCACTGAAAACAACAAGCGCACTGAAGAAGAAGTGGGTTGGTTGTTCAAGTTGTTTTTGGCAACACTAAAACTAGAGCTTAATAAGCTTAATAAAGCCAATATTCAGCTAGAGATAGTTGGCGATTTAACAATTTTTAACTCCAAATTGCAAACAGCTATTCGTAATGGTGTTGAGTTATTATCTGGTAATTCCGGAATGAAGCTAGTTGTGGCTGCCAATTATGGAGGTAGATGGGATTTAGTGCAGGCCACAAGAAAAATAGCTGAGATTTATTCACATGGTGAAATTGATTTGGATGAAATTGATGAAAATTTAGTTGAAAGCTGCTTGAGTTTTGAGCATAATTCAGTGGATTTACTGATTAGGACGAGTGGTGAACAACGCATTAGTAATTTCATGCTTTGGCATTTGGCTTATAGTGAAATGTACTTTTCTAACACGCTTTGGCCAGATTTTGATGAGACCGAGCTTGATTTAGCAATTGAAAACTACCAGATGCGTGATCGTCGTTTCGGCATTCGAAGTTAAAACCCCCAGCCTATTGATACAGCAGAGCTTGAAGAATTGTTAGAGCGTGAACCGATAAAGCGGTAAATAACATTGTTTTCATTGTCATGATGAGATAAGCCTAAAGCAATAGCTCTTTCATTGTTATGTTGACCCATGGCGATAGAGACATTAGATTCTCCATGCATGGCTTGTGGCAATACGGCAGCTGCAAGTACCTTCGCCAAACCAGCATCAACATAGCGTTTATTGGTGGCGTGATCTGACAGGGTTGGATTAGGTACACTGAGCGTACCAACAACTTGAGTGTTGTGTCCGACTCTACCAATGTTTAGTTGATCGTTGCTAGAGTACATTGCATCATAACTAGCACTATCTTCAAATACAACTGAATTCTGACCAATATGAACTGTATTGCCATCTTGACGAATCATGGTATTTAGGCTGTTTATAGAGTTGGAGTTTGTTGTAATGTTTGAAGTATTGCTATTTATTGATAAATCTTGAGATGTGTTTGTTAATTTAATGGAATTAGTGTTGCTTGTAATATTAGCGCTATTGGATAGAATAGCACTAGTATTTGTTGTTATATTTGTGCTGTTAGTAGAAATGCTACTGGCATTTGAATTGATTGAGCTTAAATTGTTGGTTATGGAGCTAGAATTATTTGCAATCTCACCATCTTGAATACTGTTGATAGACTGAATAGAGCTAATGCTCGAGTTATTGGTAGATATATTGTTGGTATTAATACTGATATTAGATTGATTTGTCGTAATTAAACTATCTTGTGAGGCGTTAATATTTTGGATGGTGCTGATCGCACTTGTATTGGCAGCAATAAGTAAATTGTTACTATTGATGGAGCTGATGTTAGTGCTGATATCTGCAGTGTTGCTACTGATTGATGTACCTTGAGTCGTATTATTAGCTTTCAAGGTGTTAATGTCAGTTGCATTAGTCGATATATTATTTGTGTTGGCAGATATCGAATTTTCATTAATTACAATACTGGCAGTATTGTTGGTTATTGATGAATTTTGAGAAGTGTTGATATTTTGAATGGTATTAATACTCGATGAATTGGTATTGATAGTGGCAATATTGTTAGAGATATTGGCTGTATTTGTCACAATCCCAGCCGAATTGTTTGCAATTAACGAGTCTTGTGATGTGTTAGTTGAAGAATTGCTTGATATAGTCGATGTATTTGAGTTGATAGTGCTCGTGTTGCTAGAAATATTGCTAGCATTAATTGTAATTGATGAATCTTGAGTCGTATTGTTAGTTTTCAAGGTGTTAATGTCAGTTGTATTAGTCGATATATTATTTGTATTTGTACTGATGGTGCTTATATTGGTATTAATTAGACCTTCTTGAGAAGTGTTGATCGTTTTAATAGTAGCTATATCACCACTGTTGATGGCAATATTTGCAGTATTTGTGGTGATGGTATTTGAGTTGCTTGCAATGTTGCCACTGTTTGTAGAAATTGAAAAGTCTTGAGCCGTATTAACTGTTTGAATCGTGCCAATTGAATTTGCATTATTGCTAATATTTGCACTATTGGATGAGATAGAGCTGGAATTTGTAGTGATATTGTTGGTGTTTGTTGTTATGTTTGAGCTGTTTCCGGTGATGTTGGTTGAGTTGGTATTGGTTGCAGTATCAACATAAGCTTTGGTAGTGGCGTGATTGTCACTTGTTGGCGTTTGTACGCTGAGTGTGCCAAGTACGGTGGTATTGTGAGAAGTACTGGTGCCAATTTGAAGCTAGTTAATGCTAGATGCTATTTCATCTTTTCCACTACTGGAAGTTGAAGCATCTTCAATGGTAAATGAATTAGCACCAATATGCACAACATCGCCAACTTTGCGCAGTACATTGTTGCCGGATGCATCCTTTAAAGTGTTAATTGTTAAGTTGCCATTTATCGTTACTTCTTGGGTGGAAAAATCACCATGAATCAGTGGTGAAGCTGTGTCGCCATTGGAGATATAAAGTTTGTTGGATCCAGTTTCGTTGTAGCCAGCTTTATGACCAATAAACACATTATTTGAGCCGGTTGTATTAGTGTATCCCGCGCGGTAGCCAATGGCTGTATTGCTATCGCCATTAGAGCTATTTAATGTGCCGTTACCGTTTGATACGTTGTAAGAGCCGGTGGTATTAGCCAGTTGTGCATCATCACCAATGGCAGTGTTAAATCCACCGGTAGTGTTGGCTTTCATGCCTTGGTTGCCAAGTGCAGTGTTGTTTGATCCAGTGGTGTTGTATCGCAGTGCATAATTACCACTGGCAGTATTGTCAGAGCCGGATGTATTGTCACGCATGGCGTAGTTACCTAATGAAGTGTTGTCATTGCCTGATGAGTTTGAACGCATTGAGTAATTACCGATTGCTGTATTTTTGTCACCTGTTGTGTTGTCTGAGAGTGTGTAATTACCGACAGAGGTGTTACTCGTGCCGGTGGTGTTGTCTTGCAAAGCATAATTACCAACCGCTGTATTTTTATCACCTGTGGTGTTGTATTTTAAGCTTTCAAAACCTATTGCTGTATTATCATCACCCGTGGTGTTATAGCGCAGAGAATAGCTGCCAATAGCAGTGTTTTGCTTGCCAGAAGTGTTGTTTCTTAAGCCAAAATAACCAACAGAGGTGTTGTTAAGGCCTGTGGTGTTGCTTTTCATGGCAGAATCGCCGATGGCTACATTCTTGGTACCCGAGGTGTTGTTAAGTGGTGCGTTACTACCCGTTGAAGTGTTTTCAGCTAACACTGACGCAGATATTGTTAATATGAATAACCTGGCCAATTTCATGATAATTCCCAAAAAACAAAGAACTATAGTGTAGATCAGATAAAACTATTTTATAGATTTTGAGCTTGGAATATTTGTAGTACAATCAGCCTGGTAACAAAAAAAACGTTTATTTTTTTCGACGATTTTTGAAAAATTCTTGCAATAATTTTTTGCAATCTTTAGCAAGAATACCACCTTCAGCTTCAATATTATGGTTAAAACATTCACTGGTAGATAAGTCTTGACAGGAGCCACAAACGCCGGTTTTTTCATCAAAAGCACCAAACACCACGCACGACACGCGCGCATGAATCATCGCACCTAGGCACATGGTGCACGGCTCTAGCGTTACATATAGTGTCGTGCCTGGAAATCGATAATTTCCCAGCTCTTTGCCTGCAGCGCGTAACACCTGAATTTCCGCATGTGCAGTCGGATCGTTATTAGAAATCGGCTGGTTGTGTGCGCTGGCAATAAGCTGATCATCTTGCACAAGCACCGCACCCACCGGTACTTCGCCTATTTTTTCAGCAAGCCTTGCTTGCTCAATTGCCAACTGCATATAGTAATCATGATTGTTGCTCATATGCGAGAATTATAATGTCAGTATTTTTGAGGTTTTGGTGCAGGCCTTGCCTGCCCCATTCTTTATTCCCACTCGATGGTTGCTGGCGGTTTACCTGAAATATCGTAAACAACTCGGGATACACGAGTAATCTCGTTCATGATGCGGTTGGACACAATATCTAAGAAGTCATACGGTAAGCGCGCCCAGCGAGCAGTCATAAAGTCAATAGTTTCAACAGCTCTAAGTGCAATGACATAATCATAACGGCGCTCATCACCAGTAACACCGACCGATTTAATCGGTAAAAATACCGCAAAGGCTTGGTTGACTGAATCATATAAATCGTGCTTGTAAAGCTCATCCATAAAGATTGCATCTGCTTCGCGTAAAATATTGGCATATTCTTCTTTAACCTGGCCAAGAATACGAACACCTAAGCCCGGACCCGGGAATGGGTGACGATACAACATGTGTGCAGGAATGCCTAGCTTAACGCCAATGGTGCGCACTTCGTCTTTAAATAGTTCACGCAGGGGTTCAACCAGTTCAAACTTAAGGTCTTCAGGTAGGCCACCAACGTTATGGTGTGATTTAATCACTTTGGCCTTGCCAGAGGCTGCACCGGCAGATTCAATTACATCTGGGTAAATGGTACCTTGTGCCAGGAATTTAATATCATCTAAGTGTCTTGCCTCTTCTTCAAATACTTCAATAAACGCACCGCCAATAATTTTGCGCTTTTTCTCAGGGTCGTTTTCATTGGCAAGGCCGTCGTAGAATTTTTTCTGAGCATTGGCGCGAATCACTTTAACACCCATATTGTCAGCAAAGGTTTGCATTACCTCGTCGCCTTCATTAAGGCGCAATAGGCCGTTATCAACAAACACACAAGTCAGCTGATC
>NZ_JAQRMS010000023.1:0-3977 GCF_028599055.1 Candidatus Thioglobus sp. | reverse complement strand
TAGCAAATGCCGAGTATTGGCACTCCTAAGTCGAATACAATTTTCGGCGCTCTGGCTGAGTCATCCGTTGTGACTGTATCTGGTCCGCCCGAGAGGATAATGCCTTTTGGGTTGAAATTTTTAATAAAGTCTATATCTACATCGTAAGGAAATAATTCACAGTACACGCCAATCTCACGCACGCGACGCGCAATCAACTGGGTATATTGAGAGCCAAAATCAAGAATAAGGATTTTATCGCTGTGAATATTTGTCATAATAGTGCCATTAATTTAATCGATTTATAAGCTACGTATTTTAATGAAAATTTTAGACCGCTACATTGCTAAAACGTTGTTTAAGTATTCTTTGTCTGTGATGTCGATATTGGTTGGCGTGTTTGCTTTTTTTAAATTTTTAGAAGAGGTAGATGATATTGGTCGTGCTGGTTATACGCTAATTGATGCACTAATCTATATTGGCTTAACCTTGCCATCTATTGCTTATTTGCTATTTTCATTAATTATTTTATTGGGTGTTATTTTAAGTTTGGGTAGTCTGGCGGCGAATAGTGAACTGGTGGTAATGCGCAGTACTGGGTTGTCAATTATTGATATGACTAAGTCCGCCCTTAAAATTAGCCTAGTTTTTGCATTGGTCATGATTCTTATTGGGGAATTTTTAGCGCCTATTGCTTCAAATTACGCTAAAAAATATCGAGCCGAGGCTATGGGTCAAAAAATTGTTGATGTTAATCAACAAGGCTTTTGGATAAAAGATGGCCAACATATTATCCATGTTGATAAAAATATTAATGGTAATCAGTTTAAAGATGTGACATTGATAAAGTTAAAATCTTCAAAAAATCTAGACTCTGTGACGCACAGCCAGCAAGCGAGTTTCGATGGTAAAGTAGTCGATATGCGCGCCTCTAAATCATATCAAATTGATCAGAGTGGTCAATTTTCCATTGTTGATAAACAAGAGTTGCCTCAATTATCAACCCAAGTGGCATTTGATCAAGAATTTCTTAAATCATTAAAAAAAGAGCCAAAAGAGTTGTCTACTTGGCAATTGTTTAAGCAGATTAGCTACTTAGCAAGTAACCAGCTTTCTGCGGATAGCTATGAGGTGGAATTGTATAATAGGCTGGCGAAACCAGTAACCTTGGTTGCAATGATTGTCCTTTCGATCCCTTTTGTATTTGGATCATTGCGAGACGCCTCCCTGGGAAAGAAAATTTTCTTAGGCGTTGTGATTAGCTTGTTTTTCCAATTGGCGGCCAATATTGGCGCTCAATTTTCATTGTTATATAATTTAAATCATTTTTTGGTGGCTTTTACTCCCACTCTAATTGTTTTTGCCTTTGCACTGATTAATTTAAAGCGCATTTCAGCTCGATAATATGGAAGAGGTAAAAACCCAGGTCGCCAAGCCAAAACTAAAAAAACCTAAAAAATTCCAAGTGTTGCTATTGAATGATGACTATACGACGATGGAGTTTGTGGTGGAAGTATTGAAGCGATTTTTCTCAAAAACTGAAGAGGCAGCGAACGCCATTATGCTTAAAATCCATATGGACGGTGAAGGAGTGTGCGGCTCGTATTCTCATGATATTGCTCAAACCAAGGTAACTCAGGTGACAGAATTTGCCAGAAATAACGAACAACCGCTGATGTGTGTTTTGCGTGAACTTAGCGATTAACTTATAATGAAACTATGATTGAATCAGGATTACAACAAGAGATTAACTTTATCATGACTCAGGCGCGCAACAATCGCCTGGAATTTGTTACTGTTGAGCATCTATTATTGGCTTTATTGAATATTGATGAAGTGGTTACTTTTATGCGCAATAAGCGCGTCAATATTGATGAAATTCGTGAAGAGCTAGAAGAATATATTGATTCTCATACACCATTAATTGCCCAAGATTCTGAATTGGATATTGTGCCGACAGTTGGCTTTCAGCGCGTCTTGCAGCGCAGTGTTTATCAAGCGCAATCAGCGCAAAAAAACACGGTTTATGCCATGAATGTATTGGTTAGTATTTTGTCTGAAAAAGAATCGCACGCGGTTTATTTGCTCAAGCTTAATAATATTTCTCGTCTAGAGGTGATGGAGGGTATTGCTAATCAAGAGCCTGAGAGTCTTGAAGAGGTAGAGCGGATTGAATCTGAGCCAGGTAAATCAAAACAGACCTCTTTGGAAAAATATACCGTTAATTTGTGCGAGAAGGCCAAATCAGGAAAAATCGACCCTTTGTTAGGACGCAAGGAAGAGGTATTGCGCACCGTACAAGTGTTATCTCGTCGCCGTAAAAACAACCCACTGTTCGTCGGCCAAGCAGGCGTAGGTAAAACAGCGATTGCCGAGGGTATTGCCAAGAAAATTGTGGATGGCAAAGTGCCAGAAGTTTTAAAGCAGGCGAGTGTTTATTCACTCGATATTGGCGTGCTTATTGCTGGCACAAAATATCGCGGTGATTTTGAAAAACGCTTAAAAGCCGTGTTAACCGATCTTAAGAAAATTCCACATGGTATTTTGTTTATTGATGAGATACACACCATGATTGGTGCAGGCAGTGTTTCGGGTGGATCACTCGATGCTTCTAACTTGCTCAAGCCCGCCTTGGCAGATGGCTCATTGCGTTGCATGGGTTCAACCACGGTTGAGGAGTTTCGCAAGGTGTTTGAAAAAGATCATGCGCTGACACGTCGTTTTCAAAAAATTGATATTGAAGAGCCGTCAGTTGCCGATACGGTTAAGATTTTGCATGGGTTGAAAAAATATTATCAAGACCATCACAAGGTTAAGTACTCAGCTGCAGCGTTAGAGTCAGCAGTTGAATTGTCACACCGTCATATGAATGATCGACGTCTGCCCGATAAGGCCATTGATGTGATTGATGAAGTGGGCGCTTTGCAGCAAATTCAGCCAAAATCAAAACGCAAAGTTAATATTGGTGTTGGCGATATTGAAAATATTGTTGCCAAACTTGCTCGCATCCCATCTCGTCAAGTAACCAGTGATGATAAATCACTGCTTAAGAATTTAGAAGCTGAGTTAAAGTTGGGTGTATTTGGCCAAGATAATGCGGTAGAGAGCTTGTCAACAGCTATTAAACTTGCACGTTCAGGCTTGTCACAAGATGACAAAACCATGGGCTCATTTTTGTTTGCCGGCCCAACTGGTGTTGGTAAAACAGAAATTTGTAAACAGTTGGCACGCATTATGGGTGTTAAGTTATTACGATTTGATATGAGTGAATATATGGAGCGTCATTCAATCTCTAAACTGATTGGCTCGCCGCCGGGCTATGTAGGCTATGAAGAAGGTGGACTGTTAACTGAGGCGGTTAATGCCAATCCTTATGCGGTATTGTTATTGGATGAGGTGGAAAAAGCCCATCCTGATTTATTCAACATTCTCTTGCAGGTGATGGATAACGGTAAAATGACAGATGCCAACGGTCGAGAAATTGATTTTAGAAATGTGATTTTAGTCATGACGTCAAATGTTGGCGCTCAAAGTGTACAGCGAGCCTCTATTGGTTTTAATGATCAAGATCATTCGCTGGATTATGCGGGCGAATTGAAAAAAACCTTCACCCCAGAATTTAGAAATCGTTTGTCTGAAGTGATTTATTTTAATTCGCTTAATAAAGATACGATTGTTTATGTGGTTAACAAATTCTTGTTTGAATTGGAATCCACGCTGGAAGACAAAAAAGTGTCACTCATCATTTCTGATGCTGCTAGAAAGTGGTTTGCTGATCATGGTTACGACGAGCAAATGGGCGCACGACCAATGTCACGACTGATTGAAAAAGAAATTCGAAAGCCGTTGGCTGATGAATTGTTATTCGGAAAATTAATTGATGGCGGCACGGTTAAAGTTGGTATTAAGAAAGATGCAGTCATACTTAACATTTCTTAAATGAAAATCTTAATAAGTAATGATGACGGTTATCAAGCCGAAGGTATACAAACATTAAC
>NZ_JAQRMS010000229.1 GCF_028599055.1 Candidatus Thioglobus sp. | reverse complement strand
AAATGGAAAACAAAACAACATTTCACACTGTCCGATCAGTTACAAAATCCAACAGACAAATCGATATATATATATAACAGACAAGTATATGATTGTTCACCGTATACACTTTAATAACAAGTGTTAGAGTTAGATTAGTTTTATGAGCCCAAACCTCCGCCGTGAGTGATATCATGTTGGTGATGTAAGAACTTCCCAAGGCATGACATGACATTATCAGGCAAAATTATAACATTTATTTTGATTGATTTAGATTTTTTGTGTTTTCACGCCACTTTTTAGTGGTGGAGGAAGTCAGAGTAACCGTAGAGAGAACCACCGAACATGAGCAAGCAACTGGTCAACTTTATCACTTGCGTCTGTGAGTCGAGTGCACCCTTTTTGTAATTTACAAAGACGGGCGTGAACCCACGCCGTATTTGTGATCGGCTTGTATGAGTTGGTAGATCCAGCGACCTAACTCATTGAGCCATCCGTCCCCCCATTTATTTTGAAAAGAAAGTTAAACAGTGATGGTCATCAATTTCACCAATATCAACTTTCGCTTGTTGTATATTTAGATTCAATGAGAACAATAATCTTTGCATTTTTCTTTTCTTTATTATGTATATAACTTATGTACCGTTTAAAAGTTCACAGTCTTTATTTTCATTCAGTACTAAAAACAAATGAGAAAAGCACAAATACATACGTCCAAGGATAATGTTAATTATTATATATTAAATATTGGAATGGACAGAAAGGTCTTATGGCTGTAGAAAAAGCTAAGTAGATCATTCACCTTTATATTCCCAGTTAAGTGAATTTGTTATTTTTAAACGAGGGACAAAGACACCGATACATTCCAAGCAATTTCTGTTATACTACAGAACATATCGACTACAATATGCGCCAACTGAGTTTTTAAATGATGAATGTACAATGATGCATTCATTTTGTGTCACACTACAGAACATGTTAATTTATATGACTGATGTACTACTATAGTAGTTTTACTTTTATTTAATGAAAGAAATAAAACGATAAAATAAGAATAATGTATGTTCTATTTCTACCTTATTAGTTTCTAATATGACCTTATAGTTTTATTTAGGTTGCTGATATTATTTAGGGTTTTACAACGATCCAATGTAGTTTATTTACTCCTTCATTGATTTTAATAATGATGCTATATATAAACATTAGAGGAAACTGAAGAGGCAATCAAAAACGTTAGAGGAAATCTGAGGGGCAATCAATAATGTTGGAGGAAACCGAAGGAGCAATCAAAAACGTTAGAGGAAACCGAAGAGACAATCAAAAACGTTAGAGGCAACTGAAGAGGCAATCAAAAACGTGAGAGGAAACCGAAGGGGCAACCAAAAACGTTAGAGGAAACCGAAGAGGCAATCAAAAACGTTAGAGGAAATCGAAGGGACAATCAAAAACGTTAGAGGAAACTGAAGAGGCAATCAAAAACGTTAGAGGAAATCGAAGGGACAATCAAAAACGTTAGAGGAAACTGAAGAGGCAATCAAAAACGTTAGAGGAAACCGAAGGGGCAACCAAAAACGTTAGAGGAAACCGAAGGGGCAACCAAAAACGTTAGAGGAAACCGAAGGGGCAATCAAAACGGAGAATCTAGAGATGCATGCAACATTGGGTACACAAGACACATGACAAAGACACAAAGCA
>NZ_JAQRMS010000228.1 GCF_028599055.1 Candidatus Thioglobus sp. | reverse complement strand
TCACAAACTATAACTTTTCAATTTGTTTTTAAAGAAAACACCGATTCTATTTTTATCTATACTTTCTACAGGATCCAAATATTCAATATTATCATCTTCTATATCTTCAACATAAACCAACGCCATGGCAAAAAGCTTAAAACTTATATTGGGCATAATAGAAAGGCCACTATTAAAAATTTCCTTTAAACTCATTTTATCTTTTGTTAAACAGTACAAGTCATAATAATCTCTATATTTGGCTCTCAAAAAAAGTGTATTAACTTTCATTCCAGCAATGCTATCAATTGAGCTTAAATTAAACTGTTTTACTTTTTTTGGCTTTAAAAAAAACCATTTAGAATTAAAAAAAGTTAACTTAACGCCATCTACTATTGCATCCACCTGTTCACTTGATTGATTTATAATTTGTGCATTATCAAAAGTATTTAAATAATTAAATATCTCCTGTAAGTCAAAACTATCACCATAGGTAAAAAAATCTAAGTCTTCACTCTTTCTATGGCACAAATACAATGCCAATGCACTGCCACCACACAAAACATACTTGTGTAAAAATTCACAATTATCAATAAGCTCCAACAGCAAATCTTGCGTATTAGGAAGCAAGCATTCTAAGTTTTTTATATCTTTCATTTTCTATATTTTTAAAATAACTACCATCAACATCCATATCAAAAAACACATTAGCCAGCATCACATTTAGCCTAACAAACTGATTGTTGCTAATCACTGTTGATTGCCATACACTTTTAATAATTCTCTTGCCAAACAGTTTAAACCCTTGCACAATATCGTCAAAATCACCATATTTCAACAAATATTCAATAAACAGCTCATTTCCACATTGTTGATAATTTAGCTCTTTACTATAACTCCAAAACACACCCAAATCTTTTAACTTATTAAAAAGCACCTCTTTGCCTCTATAGGTTTTATATATTTTAGAAATAGCAATATTAGACAAACCTAAATAATTACCCACCTCTACTTGCGTATATCCAGACCTTAATGCTTGCACAATACCCATCTCTCTATCAACGCTATCAAAACACCAGTCGAATGACTTTTTGTTTTTAATAACAACGTCATCTTCTTTTATTTCAAACCTAGTCTCTTCAAATTCACAAATAACCTTCTCATCATCATCGCTAAAACCCAAATCAAAATTAACTTGCCGCAATAACTCAAAATCAAATAATTCAGAATTTAATAACTTAACATTCAAAATTAAACATTCAAAATTACTTGAACTCATCGCCCATAAATATTCACCAATTTTTCTCGTTATCTTGGCTTTAACCGGATTGTACTCAATGTATTTAATCAAAGTATCTAAATATTGATGATCATACACATATTGCGACTTAAACCGCCCCTGCCACAAATGACCAACACGCTTATATTTACCATTAAAGTACATGCCATATTTTGAGTTTACCTGTTTCATAATTAACGATAAATTATCACTATTAGTCTCTATTAACAAATGATAATGATTGCTCATCAAACAAAATGAATACACTGAAAAACCGTACAACTCAGACGCCTCATTTAAGATTTCTAAAAACCTTACATAGTCATCATCTTCAATATAAACTTTTCTTCTTTCAACACCACGATTAATCAGGTGATAAAAGCCAGGTTTGTTAATTCTTGGTTTGCGTGCCATGTGGT
>NZ_JAQRMS010000227.1 GCF_028599055.1 Candidatus Thioglobus sp. | reverse complement strand
GTGGGTACTCTGGTTTCCTCCACCGATAATTCTGACTGCTACGATATAACCGAAATATTGTTGAAACTGGCATTAAATACCATAACTTTAATCTTAACCTCAAATTATTTATCAGACAGTAAAAACATGAATCTGGCAGTGATTGTCTATTATTATTTGGTACAATGTCTGTATTTCTGCAAATACTGAATTTCTTATGGACAGTGAACATAGTTCCTTACCTGCAAATGGATCAAGGTAACTCACAGTTACCAAATCAATTCAATTATATACTTTATACTTAGTTGGTAACGTGCAACTCGATCGGATACGTAAATGTCACTTGAATATGACCCCTTACTGGGCTTCGTTACATCTTTATGTGTGCCATATCAGAAAGGGGTAGAAATTGAAGAGATAATTTTGATTAAATTGTCAGACATCAAGCAGTCAGTTTATTTATCGCTACAGTAATCCCACTCTTATCAGGACCCACCCCTTCTACAGTGAAAAAGTGGACTAATAAAATTGACTTGATTAGATTTTATTTGTGGTGTTTTAGCGCCACTTGCAACAATATTTCAGCTATATCATGGCGACCAGTTTTAGTAGCGGAAGAAGGCGGAGTACCCGGAGAGAACCATCGACGATGAGAAAGCAACTGGTAAACTTTATCACTTGTGGCTGCAAGTCGAGTGCACCCTTTTTGTAATTTACAAAGACAGGCGCGAACCCACGCCATATGGTGATAGGCTTGTATGAGTTGTTAGATCCAACGACCTAACTCATTTAGCCACCCGGGCCCCCAAGAACTAATAAGATGAGTGGGCACTCTTGAGGGAAACAGTTTACTAGTATTTTACTTTCTCATTACATCTGAAATTAGGCCTCATTAGAGGATTACCCTTTGGTGGGAGGGGCCTTATAAGAGGGGGACTACTGAACTCCCAAAACTGTAAAACAATAAGAGGATTGAGAAAATGAAATGTGATAAATCCTTGTAAAATTTAATTTAAAATCAAATTATTATGTTTATATATTTACAGACATCAAGGTGAAGCAGCCAGAGGGAACAGACCTCCTGCTTACTTAGGGAAACATAAAAAATTATCACCAAAGACTATAGCTGCTGAAGCTAAAGAAGTTGTATGTGCTGTCAGGTCTATCATTGAATCTGAACGTTAGTAGTTTATAAATATAATCTTAGGCTAAATAAGTCGTATGTGCTGTTAGGTCTATCATTGAATCAGAACGTTAGTAGTTTATAAATATAATCTAAGGCTAAATAAGTTGTATGTACTGTTAGGTCTATCATTGAATCTGAACGTTAGTAGTTTATAAATATAATCTGAGGCTAAATAAGTCGTATGAGCTGTTAGGTCTATCATTGGATCTGAACGTTAGTAGTTTATAAATATAATCTAAGGCTAAATAAGTCATATGTACTGTTAGGTCTATCATTGAGTCTGAACGTTAGTAGTTTATAAATATAATCTGAGGCTAAATAAGTAGTATGTACTGTTAGGTCTATCATTGGATCTGAACGTTAGTATTCATAACTATAATCTGTATCAACCAAAGTCTTATTCAGGATACATGTGTATATAGAATAATGGCACTATGAAGGACGAAACATACATTATTGCTAGTATCACAGTGAATCTGATAGGACGAGCTGAGATACCAGTGATAATGTATGTT
>NZ_JAQRMS010000226.1 GCF_028599055.1 Candidatus Thioglobus sp. | reverse complement strand
TGGATTGATTAGCTAGGTGCCGATTTCACTATGTGGACAGGTGCCGAATTGACATGATACCCTTGTAGACTTACGTGTACACTTAAGTTTACGATCTTTTAGTGAAACGGTACCCTGATCTTTGATTGAATTATTGAGGCTGGCAATTTTTCAGATGATGTTCAAACAAAACCAATATTGATTTTTGTTATTTATTTATATATTAAGGTTATACATTTGATTTTAGGGAAGTTTACCACATTTTAAAATTACATACATGTACAATGTATATTCAAATTTTGATTTTTAGAGGGGTTTTATAGTTCATCAGTATGTACCTTTTTTTTGTAAATGTATATGTGTACATTGTACAACAAATTTTTCAAGTAAGAAAAAACATGTATGTCCAACCTGCTGGTACAATATAATATTGATCAGTTTCATTGGCAATAAGCCAAGTTATCTCTAAGTATTTAATTGCTACTTAAACCGGTCTGCGCATTACTTGCTTAATTCGCACATACAGTATGCATGTATGAATTGTAGTTTTTGAGTAGGTGAGGTCTACATTTGGATATACTTTAGAGTTCCTGAATACCTCAATTTTTCTGTCGGACTTAGGACTGACAGTGACAGAATGCAAATTTCTGCCAGTCCCACAAAAAAGTTGGTGGTCCTACAACAAAAGATGATTAGGCCATATTCATTATTAGGGTGAAACTGGAACATCAACAGCAACCAGCAAACATGAAAATAAAGAGTTAAAGACATTTTTCATTTGTATAATATGTTATTCTTTTGCAGCATATTTTGTTATCTAAAATTTTTAAATGAAGTTCGAAAAAGAAAAGTCGTTCATAACAAGTTGTAAAGAAGACCTTTTAAAAGTTAAGGGACCAACCATTTAACTTGCAGGGGGAGAGAGGGGAGGAGTTATGTTGTTTTTTATCCGGACAACACAAGAGTTGGAAATTTTTTTTTGTCACACAAAACGCAATTTTTTTTCCAGAATTTAACATTAGGTTAAATAACAAAAACTCTGAATCAGATTATTTTTTTTAGAAAAAAAACCCAAACCCCACGTGTTAGGAAGTTACGGTGCTGAAAAACATGGCAGCGAAAGATCGGGAATCAGTGCAATTATGATCTAACCAATTACCAACTATTTTTCCAAAGCACCACAACATATTTTTTCGCGAGACGAACAGTCGGACAATCGGACCGGACCTTTTGAAACTTTGCGGACAGGACCGACGATATTCGCGAACTCTGATACTCATTAGCATTCTAAATTATAGTAGTACTATTTTAAGATTTGAATCTTTTATAAATTTTAAATAATGAACTAATATGTACAGTTAAACCTGCCTTAAAGGGCACCTAGATCTACATAACAAATTACTGTCTATAAAGGGCACCTCTAGATCTACATAACAAATCACTGTCTATAAAGGGCACCTCTAGATCTACATAACAAATCACTGGCTATAAAGGACACCTCTAGATCTACATAACAAATCACTGTCTATAAAGGGCACCTAGATCTACATAACAAATCACTGGCTATAAAGGGCACCTCTAGATCTACATAACAAATCACTGTCTATAAAGGGCACCTCTAGATCTACATAACAAATCACTGGCTATAAAGAGCACCTCTAGATCTACATAACAAATCACTGGCTATAAAGAGCACCTCTA
>NZ_JAQRMS010000225.1 GCF_028599055.1 Candidatus Thioglobus sp. | reverse complement strand
TATTTGAATTATTTGAATGTGATGATAATCTTCTGCAATTAATAGTTGACTGCACTAAGTTCCATTTTTTTAAAGGCTTTATATACCAATATTGAAAGATTAACCAGTAGTATACTATGTGCTACACCTGAAGAGGTCAAATTTAATTGGATAGATATTTTAATGAACCGGCACAGTTTTTAGGTTAGTTATAGAGGAACAGTAAATTGTGTTGGAACATTGGTGACATGACAGTGATGGAGAGGAAGTGTATATAATCTGTACATACATGTATGGATGACTTCTTATATTTTACCACAATGATGTGCATCCATGGATGTGTCTTAGATATTACCAATTTGATGGATTTTAGAATTTAGCACAATTATGTGCATCGGTGGATGTGTCTTAGATTTTACCACAATTATGTGCATCGATGAATGTGTCTTAGATTTTACCAAAATTATGTGCATCGATGGATGTGTCTTAGATTTTACCACAATTATGTGCATCTGTGGATGTGTCTTAGATTTTACCAATTTGATGGATGCGTCTTAGATTTTACCACAATTATGTGCATCTGTGGATGTGTGTTATATTTTACCAATTTGATGGATGTGTCTTAGATTTTACCACAATTATGTGCATCGATGGACGTGTCTTAGATTTTACCACAATTATGTGCATCGATGGATGTGTCTTAGATTTTAATCGTATATACAGTATACATTTATATGTGCATGCATAGAAGTGTAAATATGAACGTAAAGTGTGTGTGTGTTATGACATTTTTTCTAAAAACTGTTTAACATCCCGTATAAATTATAAAGTGATTAAATTATTAAGTATAAACTACGCTTCAAGAATGGATGAAGATCCGTTGAAGAAGTGGTTCACCTCATAAACTAGTGCAAAGCCAAGGCAAAGATGGCAACATACAGAGAAGGTAACAGGTAATGAGGTATTCGTCTTTGATCCTCGACTTTTAAGAGATTCCCTACAAATGGATTATTTGTTAAGCACCATGTAACATAAAACAAAACTAAACAAAGCCAGTCTGAGGGAAGAAACCCTTTATTTTGTAGACAAAGTCTAGGCTATGAGTATGAGCCTGCTATGTTGTTATTTTTTCGACACAGCAGGAACAACCAAACACTTTCAACATTGATGTTCACCAATTAATCTTACCGGTCGCAGCTCACTTATTTCATTAAAGCTTAGGTATGAGAGAATAGTCTCTAATATTTCTTCTGGTATAGATAAAATTGTTACACGGTGACATATTTCTGCATCATTTTCGTTGAAAAATTTGGATCTGCTTTCAGCCATTTTCAGCTTGAAAACATAATATATGATCCGGATGCGGACCCAACGTCCGTACGTAGCTCTCCGGAAAGGATAATATCTCTTCGCCTTTAATTATAATAATAATAATAATATTTATTCAGGTACATAGAAGGCATACATAAAATTTGACATTATACATTACATACAACATTTAAATAAAATTCAAGTCTTTCACAGATAGACAATGACATGACGGGAGGGTCTAAAAGTCGGAAAATGAAAACGCGGAAAATGATACTTTTTCTTTCATATCCTTTGAATGCGTATAGGTAGACCAATAATTTCAACGGATTCTTAAAGATTATAACAAGATTTATCAGATGATATATAATTAATTTAAATTTAAATTAATTT
>NZ_JAQRMS010000224.1 GCF_028599055.1 Candidatus Thioglobus sp. | reverse complement strand
CCCAACCGGCCGTTTTGCACACAAAGAAGAGATGTGGTATGATTATCATAGAAGACAAGACCCGAATGACGTAGTTTAGTAGATTTTTAAAGGGGAATAAGCAGGATTGATATTTCCCGCGTTTTAAAAATGGCGAGTTTACCTGAAATTTTCTCACAAACGGCTTGAGAAAATTGAAAATGATAACGATTTTCTATGAATATACTAAAATCTATACCTAAAAATTTGTAAATCTGAAGTAAAAAAAATACCTTTGCATTTCCCCTTTAAGTATATTCTCAAGTTTTGTGGCGCCGGGGCCTGATGTACATGTGCCTTTATAATGTCAAAACGTTTTATCAGTGAAATGATTGTATTCATGTGTCATGATGATTGATTAGGCACTCGATTTAAGGGGACCCGCAGAAGGGTAATTTTAAAAACATGCAATTTGCACGCGTTTCGATTGCTTTATACAACCATAAGGCTAATTAACATTCCTTGTTACAGAATATTTATTATACGTCTTGAAATATATAAAAGCAATGTTTGAGATGATAACGTCGGGTTGGATTTATGAATTGAACTGTTTATTCAAGTTTAGCTGTCCATTTTTCCCCCAGAACAAATCAAAATACATTTGTATTAACATATTTTTGATTTTTTTAAAGATAAAGTATGAGTCCCATCACTCATCATGTTTATTTAAGATTTGATTTGATTTTTTGTGTTTTAACGCCACTTTCAACAATATTTCTGTTATATCGTGGCGACCAGTTTTATTGGTGGAGGAAGCCGGAGTACCCCCGACCATGGGCAAGCAACTGGTAAACTTTATCACATGCGTTGGGAGTCGAGCGCACACTTTTTTGTAATGTACAAAGCCGGGGACGAACCCACGCCGTATTGGTGATAGGCTTGTATGAGTTGTTAGATGCAGCGACCTAACTCGTTGAGCCACCCGGGCCCCTGTTTATTTAAGAGTCTAGACTTTTCAGAAATAGATTACATAAAAAATCAATTTAGTTTACTTTGTTTTAAACAGGTATGAATTAGCTTTGAGTCCATTGGCTATGAAAAGTGACAAAAAAAACCCCCAAAACAATGAACCCGCAACTACAAAAAAATCTTGAATCCCAAAATGAAACAGTTTCTACAAGATCAACAACATCAGCACCAGTACCTTCAAACCTACCAGTCCACGCCTACCATTTCCCTTACCCCCGACAACTGGTATGTCTTGAGAGTCTGAGATAGGTAGTGACTCTGAAGAAGACGACCTGCTTCCTGAATTTTCTGAAATCTGACGGAAGCGAAAATTAATTTTAAACCCATTTTCAAGTAAAAGAAGCAGAAAAAATGTTGTCCGACAATGGCATTGTTGCATTTTACTTTTAGTTAGACATGCGCTATATAGACAACAAATATGTTTCTGCTAACCTTACCTACCATAATTTTGAGTATTACTACTCCGAATTTTGTATTGAAAATATTAAAGTCTTTCCTTCTAGAGGATGTGGATTATACTCCCCTTCCACAAACTATTTCTTCAAAAAATGAAAAAATAATTGATTTTAAAAAAAATCGACTTACCCTTGTTGAACAGAATGTGTAGAGACAACTTTTTTTAGTATAATTACATTGTAGTTTTTTTTTCATATAGTCCCCCCCCCCCAGAAAACGCTAAATTATGTATCTTTTAAATCTGAG
>NZ_JAQRMS010000223.1 GCF_028599055.1 Candidatus Thioglobus sp. | reverse complement strand
TACACAACAGATTCATATCGTGCACACCTACATTTCTTACACAATATGTTCATATCGTGCACACCTACATTTCTTACACAATAGGTTCATATCGTGCACACCTACATTTCTTACACAATAGGTTCATATCGTGCACATCTACATTTCTTACACAATAGGTGCATATCGTGCACACCTACATTTCTTACACAACAGGTTCATATCGTGCTCTCCTACATTTCTTACACAATAGGTTCATATCGTGCACTCCTACCTTTCTTACACAATAGGTTCATATCGTGCTCTCCTACATTTCTTACAGAATAGGTTCATATCGTGCACACTTACATTTCGTACACAATAGGTTCATATCGTGCTCTCCTACATTTCTTACAATATAGAGTCATATCGTGCACACCTACATTTCTTACACAATAGGTTCATATTGTGTACCCCTACATTTCTTACATAATAGGTTCATATCGTTCACTCCTATATTTCTTACACAATAGATTCATATCGTGCACTCTCCTACATTTCTTACACAATAGCTTCATATCGTGCTCTCCTACATTTCTTACACAATAGGTTCATATCGTGCACACCTACATTTCTTACACAATAGGTTCATATCGTGCACACCTACATTTCTTACACAATAATTTCATATCGTGCACACCTACATTTCTTACACAATATGTTCATATCCTGCTCTCCTACATTTCTTACACAATAGGTTCATACCGTGCACACCTACATTTCTTACACAATAGGTTCATACCGTGCACACCTACATTTCTTACACAATAGGGTCATATCTTGCACACCTACATTTCTTACACAATAGGTTCATATCGTGCTCTCCTACTTTTCTTACACAATAGGTTCTTGTCGTGCACACCTACAATTCTTACACAATAGGTTCACATCGTGCTCTCATACATTTCTTACACAATAGGTTCATATCGTGCACACCTACATTTCTTACACAATAGGTTTATATCGTGCTCTCCTACATTTCTTACACAATAGGTGCATACCGTGCACACCTACATTTGTTACACAATAGGTTCATATCGTGCTCTCATACATGTCTTACACAATAGGTTCATACCTTGCACACCTACATTTCTTACACAACAGGTTCATATCGTGCACACCTACATTTCTTATAAATAGGTTCATACCGTGCACACCTACATTTCTTACACAACAGGTTCATATCGTGCTCTCCAACATTTCTTACACAATAGGTTCATATCGAGCTCTCCTACATTTCTTACACAATAAGTGCATATCGTAAACTCCAAATTCTTACAGAATAGGTTCATAGCGTACTTGCAGATGAATAATTATATGAATAGCATCTAAATAAGCTTTCACTTCTTTTAATTAATATTAAACAAGTGTTGCCCGAGCGCAAGTGTGGACACAGATATGTGCTGTTCAGAAGGCAAGTGTGGATGTCAATATTTCATAGTGTCTTTTGGAAAGGTGACAGTTATAGATAATTTCGTTTGATATTTTTTGGAGAGGATATACTCATAAGCCGGACAGTCATTGAATAATGTTTGATTATTTTTTGGGGTTAGCATTAGTAAAATAAAATTCTTTTTAATTATGTTCCTCGTCTATTCTTGCTCACATGTGTAAAGTTCCATGGAAAAAAGATCGATAATAAAAACACACTGACCCATATTAACTGTGTATGGTTTT
>NZ_JAQRMS010000222.1 GCF_028599055.1 Candidatus Thioglobus sp. | reverse complement strand
AACTTCCTGGAATCCAACTTGGCAATGAAAAAACTTGGCCTAATGGGTTTGGCCCTTCAATTTTTAGCTCAACTTCAAACAGGTGTGCATGTATATTTTTTACCGAAACTGTATAGTGAATCGTCATTATAACAATTGATCAATAACCGCTTTAAATTCGAGCACTGATTTTTGATAACTGACTGCCGCCTGGGCGTAAGCTAAGTTTACTTCATGCACATTATTTTGCGCTGAAATCACAAAACTCATTTGCGAATTACCCAAATTGTAACGTTCTTTTTCAGCCAAGGCGCGAGAATTAGCAATCTCAATTCTGGCTTGATAAGTATTTAACAGCTTTTGTAAGTGTGTCAACTTCTTTTTCAAAACACCTGCTTCAACAGTTAATTCAATCAATTGTTCTTCAGCAGCTTCTTTTGTTTTGGATAGGCTAACCTGGGTTTTGTTAAGTAAGGCTTTTGCCTTTGTATCTCCTATCGGGTAGCTCAACCCAAGGCCAACATTCCAATCATTGTCATTTTCATTACTAACACCAAGTTTTAGATCTAGTTGAGCCTGAGCATTACTTTTATCACTTAACAGTTGTCTTTGCAAAAGATCGCGCTCTAACTTAAGTGTTTTCATCTCGGTGACGCCATTCAAATAATGGCGCAAATTACCAAGATCAAAGGCATGCATCTTGTAAAGGTCATAGTCACTAATAATTGAGTTTGACCGCATATTAAGTGTAACTGACAACTCTTCTTTTAAAAGATCCAGCGTTTGCTCTGCTTGCAATTGCTTCTGTAGCGCTCTTTGATAAGCATCTTCTTGTAAAAAAACATCAATTTGATCTACCACTGACTGAGAAAATTTATCTTTAACTAGCGCCAACTCTTGAGATGCTAGCTCTAAACGTCGGGCGGATAAAGTAAGTTGTTGCTGTGCAAAGCTCAAATCAACCAATTTAAACAATTGAGATAAAATAAATTTTTCAGCACCCTGATAACGCTTAAGCTTATTAATATCAATTCGAATTGTCGACAAATCTCCTGCAAGCTGATCATTAACACCTTTAGAATTCTTAAGTAAAGGTTGTGTGTAATTTAGTGTAATTTTGTCTGTTGCAGATCCATCACTCCAACTATTACTAACTACGATATCGGCGCCAGTATTAGTTAAATTATGTGTCAAACCAACACTGCCGCTAGAAGTTTGGTTGTTTGCTGTATTAGTAGAATCAAGTGACCCTGTAAGCGTCCAATCTTGATTAGCGGTCGTGGCCACATAATCAAGCTCAACTGTTTGTTGATCATAGTCAAGTTGAGTAAAAAACGGATGCGTGCTTTGTAAGCGATCAACAAGCTCAGTTTGGGTTATTGCAACAGCATTAACACTGAGCAACATAACAAGACTAAACGTTGAGGTTATTTTCATTTAGGAATGGCTTTTTTGATTTCGTTAATAATAGCGTAAAGTTTTTTGCCTGTCGTGTCAATCACCACATCTGCCACTTCCTGATATAAAGGTTCACGCTTTTCAATTAATTCTCGAATGGTTTGCTCTCGGTTATTAGACTGCTCTAATAACGGACGCGATTTTGAACGAGCTGTACGCATAACCAGCTGCTCAATGCTAGATGCTAAATACACCACAAAACTATTACGCTTTAGCAGCTCTCTATTTTCTGGCTTGATGACAATACCGCCGCCAGTAGCGATCAC
>NZ_JAQRMS010000221.1 GCF_028599055.1 Candidatus Thioglobus sp. | reverse complement strand
GAAAAATTAAATATGCAAAATCAAAAAAGTCCACTTTCCTCAGTATTAAAGACTTTTTAATAAATGGAGCAAAAACCGCAAATGATTCGGCAAAGATATTATCTGTATATATTTTTCATTGTTTATGACATGGTACTAATATTAACGAGGCCAGGATAAGGTAGTGGTACTTATGTTTTCCACTAACAAATGCAAAGATTTCATTAAAGATAATATGAGAAAAAAATTTAAAGATTGAGTAACACGCTCGTACTTCACAAAAAATCTGTACAGATGACGAAGTAGTAGTTTCGTCAATAGATTAGTTTCTTCGATATATAAATATATATATATATGTATATATATATATGAACCAACAGCAAGGACAATCCAGTATATCCACTATTGTACTGAATAAAGCTATGTTTAAAAACTTCGTGCGACTGCCTTGTGTTCAGTCATGTGAGTCAATGTGACTAGTCAAGTGATTCAATGTGTTTAGTCCTGTGAACGTGTTCAGTCATGTGAATCAATGTATATTCAGTCATGTGAATCAATGTATATTCAATCATGTGAATCAATGTGTGCAGTCATATGAATCGATGTAAATCAACGTGTCCAGTTTAGTAAACAAGCATATCCACACTTATATAAATTAGGAGCACAATTTTTATGTAGCAGAACAAGTGAACTATGTGTACAAATACAAATACCCGAATCTTTCACAGAAAAAATACTTCATTCTAGAATGTTTATTTACAGCAACAGTGACATTCACCTAATTATGTGTCGATATAACGCCACGTAAAATATAACTCGGTGACCTAGTTTTATATTCAAATTAATGTGAACGCTTATCTGTATTCTTATCTGTTTTTAGCAGTATTGGTAGATAAATACCATGTTTACATTGTGCTTGTATCGTTGTTTGTATTAAGGTTTGCTTGTGGTAATAACATGCAGCACTACACGTCCGTCCATCAGCCTATAGCAGAGATTACACGTCCCTCCATCAGCCAATAGCAGAGACTACACGTCCATCCATTCGCCTATAGCAGAGACTACACGTCCCTCCATCAGCCAATGGCAGAGACTACACGTCCGTCCATCAGCCTACATCAGACTACACGACCGTCCATCAGCCTATAACAGAGACTACATGTCCGTCCATCAGCCTACAGCAGAGATTACACGTCCGTCCATCCCCCTATAGCAGACTACACGTCCGTCCATCAGCCTTTAACAGATACTACACGTCCGTCTATCAGCCTATAGCAGACTACACGTCCGCCCATCAGCATATAGCAAAGACACAGTTCAACAACATATCATAGTCCACATACTAATATTAGTCAAACACTATATGTCCACGTCATGTAGATGTATCTTTCTACATGGTTTTCTATCCATATATCTCTTATTATTATACTTCGTGTATGTTTCTGTAGTGATATTTGGTACTGTACTATTTTGGCATATTACCTCGACAATTAGACACTCAGTATAATAATGAAATTAATGTGATCTTGTCCAGGTAATATACCAAAATATTACCTGGACAAGACCACATTATTATATGACTACAAGGTATAATTATGAATCCATATATGTTGGTCATTGTATTGTCTGTTCTTCTTTGATTTACGGCTTCTGGTTACCTTGTTGGTTTTTTGGCATCTTCAACGTTCTATTTGACATGAAGTTTTTTCTTTCTTTAGAAGCTTAAATTC
>NZ_JAQRMS010000220.1 GCF_028599055.1 Candidatus Thioglobus sp. | reverse complement strand
CAATTTGGAGTTTGTTTAACCCTTTCCATTAGAGGCAAAACCTCCCGAACTTATCCTATTGGCAGTATCGCTGTTTTACTGTTTTCTATTTAAATCACTTGGCGCGAGGAATTGCCTCGTATTTGGTTTTGGCACGGTGCTTAATTTTGAAGGTGAAGGAGATTCAGCCAGAATTCAAATTAAGTTTAAACAGGCTGGAACAAAATGGTTGATTGCCAGCTATGCCAATTTGGAGTTTGTTTAACCCTTTCCATTAGAGGCAAAACCTCCCGAACTTATCCTATTGGCAGTATCGCTGTTTTACTGTTTTCTATTTAAATCACTTGGCGCGAGGAATTGCCTCGTAGGCTGATTGCCAGCTATGCTAATTTGGAATCTGTTTAATTAATCAAGCAAGGCTTGTTGAAAAATGAATTTAATTTAAGGTTTTTTTAAGATCGTCAACTGAAAAACTTTGCACAGTTTGTTCATCGGTATAAACCGGCTTCATTTTTGTATGGGTGCCGGCTTCTTTTTCAATCTCAGTTTGACGAGAAATAACCAAATTTAGACAATCAGTAATCATTTTTTGAGTATTTTCAGCTAAAGGATGGCGCAAGCCTGGCTTGGTCATTGTGTCTTTGGCGACGGCAATTAAGGTTTTTCTCATCGCACTTAACATTCTAACTTCTAACTCTGTGTTGTTGTCATCACTCATAATAAATTCTTAATTGCTTCTAAATGTTGTAAGTAGCTTATTTTATCGGATTTATACTCTCTATTACCTTGCATTGATTGTAGCTTTTCATTCAAGCCCCAATCTTGGTCGATTACCTCTGTCACCATCTCAGGATGATTGCAAATTAGCACCATGTCACAACCGCTATCCAGTGATACGCGCACTCGGTCGTTAATGTCTTTAATGAAAAAAGCGCCCTGCATTGATAGATCATCACTAAACACAACCCCTGAAAAACCCAACTGCTCACGCAAAATTTGCTTAATCCATTTTTTAGAAAAGCCTGCTGGATTTTCATCAACTTGTGGATAGATTACGTGTGCCGGCATCACTGCATCCAGCCCCTGGTAAGCTAACTCTTTAAATGGCAGCATGTCTGACATAAGCTCTGTCATCGAGCGCTCATCAATGGGTAAATCTAGGTGTGAATCCGCCGCCACAAACCCATGACCCGGAAAGTGTTTGCCAACACACTTCATGCCTGCCTGATGCATGCCACCAATCAAGGCGCCCGCCAAAGCGGTGATTGTCTTAGGATTTGAATGAAAGGCGCGATCACCAATTACTGAAGATTGGCTGTAATCCACATCTAGCACCGGCGTGAAAGAAAAATCAACACCGATACTTAACAGTTCGTGTGCCAAGACATAGCCGCAAGCTGTTGCTTGTTCAAGGGCTAAATCAGGGTCACGATCATACACATCACCCAATTTAGCCATGGCTGGCAGGTGAGTAAACCCTTCTTTAAAGCGTTGCACACGACCACCTTCATGATCAACTGCAATCAATAATGCAGGCTTAACAGATCTAATAGAGGTAATTAACGCCTTGATTTGCTCAATCGATTCAAAGTTTCGACTAAATAAAATAACGCCACCAATCGAAGCTTTAGCCAGTTGGGTTTTTTCACTTGTGGACAGCTGGGTTGCTGCCACGTCCATCATTATCGGTGCAAAATTCATTAATCTATATAAGGTTTAATTTTGTAAACAA
>NZ_JAQRMS010000022.1 GCF_028599055.1 Candidatus Thioglobus sp. | reverse complement strand
TCCAAGGCAAATTTGTGGGCGTTTTCCAAATCTTTGGCGTTACGGCGTTTAAGATTTTCCATTTCAGCTTGAGCTCGGACAACTTTATCCCAGTTGTCTTTAGCAGATTGTTGGGCCGCTTCTAGTTGAGTTTGTAGATCATCTTCAGATGTCTCTTGTTCGGCAGATTCAACCTGCTCATCTTCAATTTTTTCAACAGTTTCTTCTTGCGCTTGCTTTTTTGTCATCTTGATGTCCAATTAATGTATATTTATAGCTAATTATTAGCTGGTTATATAGTGGCTATTTTAAAGAATTCAACCTTGAGTGATTAAGAAAATGTTTAATACAATTGGCATCATTAGCAAACCATTTGATTCTGTGAGTGAGGGCACAGCAGAGGAGTTGCGTGTTTTTTTAGAAAAGCAAGGCATTGTAGTTGTTAAAGGCATTGCCATTATTGAAGATCAGGCTGATTTGATTGTTGTAGTGGGCGGTGACGGTTCCATTTTAAATACTGCGCGCACATTTGTTGATGACAACATTCCAATATTGGGTATTAATTTAGGACGCCTTGGTTTTTTAGCTGATGTATCAGTTGATAAAATGTTCGATATCGTCTCCGAAGTATTGGCAGGAGAGTTCACTAAAGAAGAGCGCTGTTTGCTGGATTGTTCTATTGAGCAAGATGGTGAAGTTGTCCATCAAAGTGTGGCGCTTAATGACGCGGTTATTAATCGTCAAGATGCTTTAAAGATGATCGAATTTGATGTTTATATTGACGGTAAATTTGTTAACAATCAGCGCGCTGATGGCTTAATTGTTACTACACCTACTGGATCCACAGCGTATGCACTATCTAGCGGCGGCCCAATTATGCACCCGGGCGTTAATGCGATTGGCTTGGTGTCTATTTGCCCGCACACCATGAGTCACCGTCCCTTATTAATTCCGGGCGATAGTGAAGTTGTGGTGCGTATTAATGAGGCCAGTGAAGGGGTTAGTGTGCATATTGATGGGCAGAACACATTCCCAGTCTCACCAGGTCAAGAAATTCGCTTGCGACAGCACGGCAGTTTTATTCACTTGTTACATCCAAAAAACTATGATTATTTTGAGATTATTCGCTCAAAATTGCAGTGGGGATCTAAGCTGTCATAAGCCTGGTTGACGTATGTTATCGCAGTTATCTGTTAAAAATTTAGCCGTTGTTGAAAAGCTAGACTTGTCTTTTGAGTCTGGCATGAGTGCGGTTACGGGTGAAACGGGCGCGGGAAAATCTATTCTATTACAGGCGCTTAGTTTGGCATTGGGTGTTCGAGCTGATTCAAATTTAGTGCGCCATGGCAAGGACAAGGCCGAGGTAAGTGTGGCCTTTTCAGTGGATAAACAGTCGGTGGTTCAAGCATTTCTGACAGATCAATCTTTAGATGATGAGGGCGAATGTATCTTGCGCCGCGTGATTACTAGTGATGGCCGTTCAAAGGCTTTTGTTAATGGTAGTAGTGTGCCGTTATCAGTTGTTAGATCATTAGGCGATTTACTGATTGATATCCATGGCCAAAATGAACACCAGTTATTATTGAGACCTGATCAGCAATTGCAGTTGTTGGATGGATATGCCCAATTAGAAGTGGATAAAAGAGCGCTCAATCAGGTGGTTAAAGACTATCAATCATTGGCTGAAAAAATTGAGCAACTAACCAACAATCAGGCATTGATTGAACAGCAGCAGGCGCTGTATTCGCACCAACTTGAAGAGCTTGATGAGGCGATGCTTGATCAAGAAGAGCTCAACACTATTGAGGCAGAATTTAAAGTGAGCGCTAATGCGCAAGCTATTACTGAAAAGGCTTCTATGGTCTTGGCGCAACTTGAAACAGAGACAGGCGCTAATGCTCAATTACTTTCTTTAAGTGCCACCTTGTTAGAAGCGCTTGAAATGGATGAAAAATTGCAACCAAGTGTTGAGTTAATCAACTCAGCACAAGTGCAAACACAAGAAGTCATTTATGAGCTAACGCAGTATTTGAGCAATTTATCAACCAATGAGCAGAGTGCACAAGACATGGAGGCACGAATTTCTGAGTTATACGAACTAGGCAGAAAACATCATTGTCAAATTGAAGAGCTGCTGAGCGTGCGCAATCAAATTGAGCGGCAGCTATTGGAGATTGGCGGCGGTGCTAGCTCATTGGCACAGATGAATCAGCAGTTGTTAGAGATTGCCCAGCAGTATCAGCTTAAGGCACAGGCCTTATCCAAAGCTCGAACCGATAAGGCCTTGGAATTGTCTAATTTGGTGACTGATATTATGCAAGTGTTAGGCATGCCAGGCAGTGAATTTAGCGTAGCGCTTAATCAAAAGTCAGACGGCGTACATTTAAATGGCAATGAGCGTATTGAGTTTTTAGTTAAGACCAATATGGGTCAAGATTATAAGGCGCTTAAAAAAGTGGCCTCAGGTGGTGAATTATCTCGTATTTCTTTAGCCATATCGGTGGTCAGTAGTGATAGTGAATATACACCTACCTTAATTTTTGACGAAGTTGATGTTGGCATTAGTGGCGCAGTTGCAGAGGTGGTGGGTAAAAAATTGCAAGACTTGGCACAACACTATCAGATTATTTGTATTACCCATTTGGCACAGGTAGCCAGCTTCGGTCATCAACATTTACAGGTGCGCAAAAAACAGCATGAGAAAGGTGTGCAAACAACGGTGTCTCAGTTGTCTATGGACGATCGAATTGAGGAAGTGGCACGGATACTTGGCGGTGCCACCATTACCGAACAAGCAAAATTAACGGCAAAAGAAATGATTCTTAATAGTCAGCCTCAATAAAGGACACCTCCAAAAACCCCATAAAAAACCGCTTTCGCGGTTTTTTAATTTAGCCTTATTTTTTCTTTAATCGTTCAATGCCCAGCATTTTAAAGATGTACTTCTGATAAGATGGCTCTGGATTACCGGTTTTCATGTTTCTAATGAAGAACTTCTCAAAGGCAATTTTTGCCAGGTGCATCATTTTGCCTTTTTTGGCCCAAGTGACGTTTCTAGGTGGAATTTGTGGCATGGCCACAAAGGCGGCACCGGTATCACCCATATCGGCAATACACACTGCATTCCAAGTTGGATGATGTGTTGGTTTTTCACCGGCAATCATCTCTTCGATGTTGTGAACAATCGCAGTTACCATAGATTCAATCATGTAGCCTGTTTTTGGTGTGCCACACATAACCGGTGTTGCTTCAACCGGTGGAATGGCAATATTAACACCTAATGAAAAAATGTTGTCTTTAACAGGCGATTGTTGATAATCATTAACCATAACAAAGCCGCGTGGATTAACATAACCAGCATCAACATTGGCCAAATTTGCAACGGCATCAACACCTTTAAAGGCCGGTAACATCATGGTGTGCATGGTTGCCACTTCATGGGTTTTAATGGTTGCGCCATTGTCATCAACTTGTTCAACCGTAACTGTATCTGCAGTCACTGATGCGACTTTGGCGTTAGTAATCCATTTAATGTGTCGCTGTCTAAATTCTGACTCAAGTAGACCTTTAGAGTCACCAACTCCACCTAAGCCTAAATGACCAATGTAAGGTTCGGCCGTGACAAAAGTTATTGGACATTTATCTCGAATACCGCGTTTTTTAAGATCGGTATCCATAATTGTTGCAAATTCATAAGCAGGACCAAAACAAGAGGCGCCTTGTACCGCGCCAACCACAATTGGGCCGCCGCCATTTTTACAAAATGCTTCCCATTCATCTGAAGCAATCTTGGCATGGGCAGTTGTGCAAATTGAAACGCTGTGACCATCAGGGCCCAATCCTTCAACCTCATCAAAGGCTAATTTAGGGCCGGTTGCAAGCACTAGGTAGTCATAATCAACTACTTGGTCACCCACCATAACTTGATTGTCATCTGGTTTAATTTCGGTGGCCTCACCAACAATAAGATTAATATCTTTGCGCTTTAATCGAGGCGCTAGCTCAAAGCTAATATCATCTTCACTTCTCCAGCCAACCGCTAACCAGGGGTTGGATGGAATAAAGTTAAAATTTGGATTATTAGAAATAACGGTAACTTTATGACTCTTACCTAAAGTTTTTTTAATATCGTAAGCAAAAGGCAGGCCGCCCGTACTTGCGCCTATCACAACAACGTGTGCCATGGCAATTCTCCTCAATAGTTTTTAGTTCAAAACAGAACCATTATTGAGAGTCTCAATCATTTTGTCAAGTGCGGTTTGTCAACTAAAAACAAGGCCCGTGAAAAAAAAGAAAAATAGTCAGTTATTTTCACTAGAAAAACGATATTTGCTAGTATATAATATGCGCTCTATGGAATACGTTGTCGGCATTTTGATTGCAGTATTAAATCAAGGCCTGCTTTATTGGCGAATGCAACAGCTTGAGCATAAGAATATTGTGGAACCGAAGCAAGTGGTTAACTTGGCAAGGATTTCATTAATAGAAAGGCTTTTGCTAATTGGTATTGTGTTGGTTTTAGCCATGCAACGTTTTGATCCATTGAGTGTTATATTGAGTTTTTTTATTATTAATTTGGGTTTTGCTTTTTACAAACAATGTCAGTTGAAACAATAACATCTTCAGAATATATTAAGCACCATTTACAGAACCTGACCTATGGTCAAGTTGATGGTCAGTGGCAATTTGCTCATACAGCAGCAGAAGCACAAGCAATGGGCTTTTGGTCAGTTAATGTTGACTCAATGTTTTGGTCGTTAGTGACCGGTCTGGTGTTTTATTTTGTATTTCGTTCTGCTGTAAAAAAACCAGCAACCGGCGTACCATCAGGTTTCCAAAACTTTATTGAAATGATGATTGAGTTCATTGATTTCAGTGTTCGCGATTCTTTCAAACACAAGAACAAATTAGTAGCGCCAATGGCGTTGACTATTTTTGCCTGGATCTTCTTGATGAACTTTATGGATCTGATTGCTGTTGATTGGTTGCCACAATTAGCAGCTGTTACTGTTGGCGCTATGGGCGGCGATCCACACGCTGCCTTCTTTAAAGTGGTGCCATCAACGGATCCAAATATTACCTTTGGTATGGCGTTATCTATTTTTGTACTGATTTTATATTACAGCATCAAGCATAAAGGCTTGGGCGGATTCTTATCAGAATTGTTATTCCACCCATTTGGCAAGTGGTTGTTGCCGGCAAACTTATTGCTTGAAGGTGTGGCATTAATTTCTAAGCCGATTTCATTAGCACTGCGTTTGTTTGGTAACATGTATGCGGGTGAAATCATCTTTATTCTTATTGCTATTATGTATAGCGTAGGCATTGGGTTTGGTGTGTTTGGTGGTTTATTACAGATTGGTTGGGCATTGTTCCACATCTTAATTATTACTTTACAAGCCTTTATTTTCATGACACTAACGATTGTGTACATGGACATGGCTCATGACAAAGAGCATTAATTTTTAATTTTTTTTATATAATTTCACAGGAGAAATAATATGGTAATGGAAAGCGCAATTTTGTATGTTGCAGGAAGCATCATGATGGGTATGGGTGCATTAGGTGCAGCGATTGGTATTGGTCTATTGGGTGCTAAAGTACTAGAAGGTGCAGCACGTCAGCCAGAGTTAATTCCAATGTTAAGAACTCAGTTCTTTATTTTCATGGGTCTTGTAGATGCGGTACCAATGATTGCTGTTGGTCTAGGTCTATACGTACTATTCGCTGTAGCATAAGTTTTTAACGTTTTTTAATTCTTAAGTAGAAGGTAAGTCCTCATGAATATAAATGCTACATTAATTGGACAATCAATTGCATTTTTCATTTTTATCTATATGGTCAAGCAGTATGTTTGGCCACCGCTAATTGCGGCCATGGAAGAGCGCCAAAAGCGCATCGAAGGTGGTTTGTTAGCAGCGGAACGCGGGTTATCTGAACAAGCAGAAGCTGAGCAAAGAGCGCAAGAGTTAATTAGCCAATCTAAAGATCAGGCGGCAGAAATTATCGCCAACGCTTCTAAACAGGCATCGTCAATGGTTGAAGAGGCTAAGGATGATGCAATTCAGGCGGCAGAAAAAGTTAAGTTTGCTGCAGCTGCTGAACTAGAGCAAGATAAAGTTCGTGTGCGTAATGAATTGCAAGAGCAAGTTTCTGATTTAGTCATGCAAGGCGTTAGCGCTGTATTGTCGAAAGAAGTAGACGGCAAGGCTCACAAGGCCATGTTAACCAAATTGTCTCAAACACTCTAACTTCAGATTATGGAACTAGTAACCATCGCCAAACCTTATGCTAATGCAATTTTTGAAATTGCACAGCAAGACAAATCTCATCAAGATTGGAAGGTTGTATTAGAAGCGGCCACCTCGGTGATAGCGGATGCTCAAATGCAGGCATATATTGAATCACCAAGCGCCTCTAAGCAAGAAAAAAGCGCAACGATTCAACAGTTGGTTGCTAGTGTGATTGATCGCAAACTTAATAACAAGGAAAATGAATTCTTGTCATTAGTGTTAGATAATGGCCGTACGCAAGCATTGCCAAGTATTTTTGCTTTGTTTGAAGATCAAGCTAATGCGTTTGATGATGCAAAAGCATTTCAGGTGATTAGTGCGTACAAACTCACTGCCGCTGAAGAAAAAAACATTGTTGCAGATTTAAGCGCTAAATATAACGCTTCAGTCAGCATTGAAACAACTATTGATGAGTCGCTTGTTGGCGGTCTGATTATTAAACTAGGGGACAAAGTGATTGATTTATCAATCAAAGCTCGTACTGATGAGTTAAGCTTACGTCTAGCAACACATTAATTATAAATTTATATAAAAGGAAGATTTATGCAATTAAACGCCAGTGAAATTAGTGATTTAATTAAAAAACAAATAGAAGGCTTTGACTTCGCTGCAGAAGCACGTACAGAAGGTACCGTGGTTAGTGTTAGTGATGGTATCGTTCGAATCCATGGTCTAGCTGATGCACAATTTGGTGAAATGCTTGAATTTCCAAATAACACATTTGGTATGGCGCTTAACTTGGAGCAAGATTCAGTTGGTGCGGTTGTATTAGGTGATTACCTTCACCTTTCTGAAGGTGATACTGTTAAGTGTACTAACAAACTAGTAGAAGTGCCAGTTGGTGAAGCAATGCTTGGTCGTGTTGTTAATCCACTAGGTCAGCCAATTGATGGCAAAGGCGCAATCGATACAACTGATTCGTTGCCACTAGAAGTAATGGCTCCAGGTGTTATTGAGCGTAAATCAGTTGATCAGCCAATTCAAACAGGTGTTAAAGCGATTGATGCAATGGTACCCGTTGGTCGTGGTCAACGTGAGCTGATCATTGGTGATCGTCAAACAGGTAAAACCGCTGTAGCGATTGATGCGATTATCAACCAAAAAGACACAGGTATTCGTTGTGTTTATGTTGCTATCGGTCAAAAGGACTCATCAGTGGCAGCAGTTGTTCGTAAGCTTGAAGAGCACGGCGCATTAGAAAATACGATTATTGTTAATGCGGGTGCGGCGTCATCTCCAGCACTTCAATACATTGCACCATATGCTGGTTGTTCAATGGCTGAGTACTTCCGTGATCGCGGCGAAGATGCGTTAATTGTATATGATGATTTAACAAAGCAAGCTTGGGCTTACCGTGAAGTATCACTATTATTGAAGCGTCCACCAGGACGTGAAGCTTACCCAGGTGATGTATTCTACTTACACTCTCGTTTATTAGAGCGTGCATCGCGTGTGAATGCCGAGTACGTTGAAATGATGACAAACGGCGAAGTTAAGGGTCAGACAGGTTCATTAACAGCCTTGCCAATTATTGAAACTCAAGGTGGTGACGTGTCGGCGTTTGTACCAACTAACGTTATTTCAATTACAGACGGTCAGATCTTCTTAGAAACTGACTTGTTTAATGCGGGTGTACGACCTGCGATTAATGCAGGCTTGTCAGTATCTCGAGTAGGTGGTGCTGCACAAACAAATATTATTAAGAAGCTAGGTGGCGGTATTCGTCTAGACTTGGCGCAATATCGTGAATTACAAGCCTTTGCACAATTTGCATCGGATCTTGATGCTGAAACTAAGGCGCAAATTGATCGTGGTCAGCGCGTGACAGAGCTAATGAAGCAAAAGCAGTATGCGCCACTATCAGTAGCAGAATTGGCAACTTCATTGTTTGCTGCTAACTCAGGCTCACTAGATGATATTGAAGCAAATAAGGTTGTAGACTTTGAAGAAGCGTTGTTGAACTACATGAAGTCAAATCAAGCAGATTTAATGGACAGTATTAACACATCGGGCGATTACAACGATGATGTTGCAGGCCAACTGCAAGCAGCAATTGATGACTTTAAAGCTAACCATACTTGGTAAGTTGATAGAGATTAGTGGAACCAGAAACTAAATAGGGCACCGAGAATGGCAGCAGGCAAGGAAATTAGAACACAAATCGCGAGTATTAAAAATACTCAAAAGATCACGTCAGCCATGGAAATGGTTGCTGCTTCTAAGATGAAAAAAGCCCAAGACAGAATGGAGGCTTCACGCCCATATTCTGAAAAAATTACTAAGGTAATTGGTCATTTGGCTAATGCCCACCCTGAGTTTGAACACCCTTATATGAAAGAGGTGGGTGAGGTTAAGCGAGTTGGTATTATTATCATCTCCAGTGACAGAGGCTTGTGTGGCGGTCTAAATACCAATCTATTTAGAAGTTTGTTAAAAGATGTGGCTGATTATCAGGCCAAAGGTATCGAGGTTGATATTTGTACCATTGGTAAAAAATCAACCTCATTCTTCAAGAATTCTGGCTTAGGCATTAAATCAGTTTTAACTGATTTGGGTGATGCGCCACATTTTGACGATTTGTTAGGTACGGTTAAGGTGATGTTAGACGCTTATGATAATGGTGAAATTCAGCAATTATCCGTAGCTTACAATAAGTTTGAAAACACCATGACTCAGGTGCCAACAACGGCACAATTGATACCAATGGTTGCATCAGACGCCGAAGGCATGGACCATCGTTGGGATTATATTTATGAGCCCGATGCAGAAGAGGCATTAAGCGCCCTATTGGTTAGATACATCGAAGCCATTGTTTACCAAGGACTGGTTGAAAACATTGCTTGTGAGCAATCCTCAAGAATGATTGCAATGAAGAGTGCAACGGATAATGCAGGTGATATGGTTGATGAACTTGAATTGGTTTACAACAAAGCAAGACAAGCGGCAATTACTCAAGAGATTTCAGAAATCGTGAGTGGTGCGGCAGCAGTATAAAAATTAAATATAGAGATTTATAAAAAGGAAAAGCAAAATGAGCAGCGGAAAAATTACACAAATTATTGGAGCGGTTATTGATGTCGAGTTTCCTTCAGACGGCATTCCAAACATTTATGATGCCTTAACTGTTACTGAAACAGGTCTTACCTTAGAAGTGCAACAGCAATTGGGCGACAATACAGTTCGTGCAATTGCAATGGGTGGCTCTGAAGGACTTAAGCGCGGTATTGAAGTAACAAATACAGGTGCACCTATTCAGGTTCCGGTTGGAACTAAGACGTTAGGCCGCATCATGAATGTTCTAGGTGATCCAATTGACAACGCGGGTGAAATTGGCGAAGAGTCAAGAAGTGCCATTCACCGTGCTGCTCCTGCTTATGATGAGCTTGCTCCTGCTGCTGAACTATTAGAAACAGGTATTAAGGTAATTGATTTGGTTTGTCCGTTCGCTAAGGGTGGTAAAGTTGGTTTATTTGGTGGTGCCGGTGTTGGTAAAACAGTAAACATGATGGAGCTTATTCGTAACATTGCGATTGAGCATTCAGGTTACTCTGTATTTGCCGGTGTTGGTGAGCGTACTCGTGAGGGTAACGACTTCTATCACGAAATGAAAGAGTCAAACGTATTAGATAAAGTATCGCTAGTTTACGGCCAAATGAATGAGCCTCCTGGAAATAGACTACGTGTTGCATTAACTGGCTTAACAATGGCCGAAGCTTTCCGTGATGAAGGACGTGACGTATTGTTATTTATTGATAACATCTATCGTTACACACTTGCGGGTACAGAAGTATCGGCACTATTAGGTCGTATGCCTTCAGCGGTAGGTTACCAGCCAACGCTAGCATCTGAAATGGGTGCATTACAAGAGCGTATTACTTCAACGAAGACAGGCTCAATTACTTCAATTCAGGCGGTATACGTACCGGCGGACGATTTAACTGACCCATCTCCTGCAACAACCTTTGCTCACTTAGACGCAACAGTTGTATTGTCACGTCAAGTAGCTGAGTTAGGTATTTACCCTGCGGTAGATCCATTAGACTCAACTTCTCGTCAGCTTGATCCGTTAATCGTTGGTCAAGAGCATTATGATACAGCGCGTAACGTACAGGGTGTATTGCAGCGTTATAAAGAGCTTAAAGACATTATCGCTATTTTGGGTATGGATGAATTATCTGAAGAAGATAAGCAAGCTGTATCTCGTGCACGTAAAGTTCAGCGTTTCTTGTCTCAGCCATTCTTTGTTGCTGAAGTATTTACAGGGTCACCTGGTAAGTATGTTTCGCTTAAAGATACGCTATCTGGTTTCCAAGCTATCCTTAATGGTGAGCTTGATGATATTCCAGAGCAAGCATTCTACATGACGGGTTCTATTGAAGAAGTTCGTGAAAGAGCTGCGGAGAAAGCGTAAATGTCAATGATTCAGGTTGATATCGTTAGTGCTACAGAATCACTTTACTCCGGTGAAGTGAAGTGTGTATTTGCGCCTGGTAGTAATGGTGAGCTGGGTATTTACCCTCAGCATTTACCTTTATTATCAACGCTACGACCTGGTGAAGTGCGTGTTGAAACTGAACAAGGCATGGAGTCAATCTATGTATCTGGTGGAATTGTTGAAGTGCAGCCATCAGTTGTCACCATCTTTTCTGATACTGCGATTCGTGCCCATGATCTTGATAAGTCTAAAGCTTTAGAAGCAAAACAAAGGGCTGAAGAGGCTATGGCTAATGCTGATACAGATCAGGATATTTCATCAACACAGGCAGCACTTGCTGAGTCAATGGCACAGTTGCAGATGATTTCTAAAATGCGTGGTAAAAAACTTTAAAGACAGATTTTATTAAAATCAACAATCTTATTGTTTATTACTTGAACGCCTTCTTTTTGAAGGCGTTTTTGTTTTAGTGCCAAACCAAACGCATAGTCACCCAACTCTCCATTTGATTTAACCACTCGGTGGCAGGGCACTTTAGGTGCGTTTGTATTTTTATTCATGGCACTGCCAACGGCCCGATAGGCGTTTGGATGGTTAATCAATCTGGCAAGTCCAGCATAACTGATAACTGATCCAGCCGGTACTTTTTCAACCAGCGTATCGTAGCAAAGTTGTTGAAATCTAGTCAAGCCAAATAAGCGCTCATGGCAGAATCGTAATTATCCTGAGCCTTTAAGATGAAATCACACATCTCTCTAACGGCGCCATGACCACCTAGTTTTTCTGTTACGATACAAGCATTGTCTTTAACCAGATCATGTGCATTAGCAACAGCTATAGGCAGGCCAACGTTGCGCATCACTGGCAAATCAATCACATCATCACCCACATAGGCCACTTGCTCAGGAGAGAGGGACAATTGATCGAGCAGTTCTTGATAGGCGATTTGCTTATTGCTCTGTCCTTGATAAAAGTGCTCAATACCTAAATTACCCATTCGATGAGCAACATTTGGCGTGTTTCTAGCGCTAATTACTGCAGGCTCGACACCAGATTGCTTGAGCAGTTTGATGCCCAGACCATCAAGAGAATTAAAGCGTTTAAGCTCGATTCCTTCATCAGAAAAATACAGGCCACCATCAGTCAGGACGCCATCAACATCAAAAATAATTAACTTAATTTTTTGAGCCTTAAGATAGGCTATATTTAATAATTTCATGTTAATTTACTCCAGTTAAATGATGCGCCAGGGTCTGTTTTTCTGCCAGGTGCAATGTCACTATGTCCCACAATATTGGTAATGGGATAATTAGCCTTTAGAATTGATAATACTTGATTTAGTGCCTGATATTGCGATGTTTCATAGTCTTGCGTGTCAGTACCTTCTAGTTCAATGCCAATTGAATAGTTGTTGCAATTCTCAACTTGGTTAAAGCAAGACTCACCCGCGTGCCATGCGCGCTGATCAAAGTTTACAAATTGTACAATCTCACCAGTGCGTTTAATGAGCAAATGTGCAGACACTTTAACACCAACTAGTGTGTTGAAATACTCGTGCTTATTTATATCGAGCTTATTGGTAAAAAAATCTTCAATATAAGGTGTGTTAAACTTCCTGGGCGGTAATGATATGTTGTGAATAACAACGAGCGATATTTCGCTCTCTGCTGGTCTCTGATTGAAGTTTTCAGAAGGAACTTGGGTGGCGATATCCAATTGATGGTTAGTAATCATAGTGATTATTATAACGCTGTCTGTATCTGATTAAAATAGCGCCCTCTAAGCATTAGTCGTGGATGATTGCTGTCATCTGTAAATGATCGGCGAGTGTGTAGAATATTGTTGCAAATTAACCCTTGCCCTGCTTGCATGGTATGAGTAAAGTGATGCTGTGTTTGTTTCGCAAGGAACTCATCTAATAAGTTAACCGCCTCGACAATTTCAGCTGAATTGTAAAATTCAATATTTTTTTTGCGTTGTGTGTAGCGCATTGATAACTGCTGACTAAACTCATCAATAAAAAAGATGGGTCCGGTTGATGTTGGGCGTCTGACCACACCATCAACCACATGCTGAGGAATGCTCATAGCCTGCGGGTGACACAGCGCTTTAATCACATCATGATTTTGCTCTCGTAAGCGTAAGTAGACGATCTGATGGTCGATCCATTGATTTTCACCACCGCTCAATGCCGGGTTTGCGCAGAATAGTGAAAAAGCCCGAATTCGATTGTCAATAGGATTGTAATAGCCATCAGTATGCCAGCCAATTGCGCGATCAGTGTAAGGGATAAACTCAGCCTGATCTCTTTGTTCAGTTCGGGTAATGTGTGCCAAGCCCTGATCTTTGACATACAAGTGCTGGTCAAATTCTTGCAGACCAAACTGTTGATTAAAGCGAACTAGGCTAGCCTCAATATTGCTAGGTATGGAGGTTTGAAATAGAGCGAAATTATTCGCACCACATAAACGCAAAATTTGATTTTTCTCAGCATCGGTTAGACAGTTGAGATCATCAACTTCAACCAAACAAGCATCAAGGCTACTTGCAATATTAGCCAGTTTGTCATCTCGCCAGAATTGATAAGCATCTGGCGAAGTGATGATGTTAGCCATTAATACGTTTATTGATGAACCACTGTTGTGCGATCGACAATATGTTGTTAACCACCCAGTAAAGTACAAGACCTGATGGGAACCATAAGAAGAAAATGGTAAACACAAAAGGAAGAGACATCATAATTTTAGCTTGCATCGGATCAGGTGGCGGCGGGTTGAGTTTTTGTTGAACAAACATAGAGGCGCCCATAATTAATGGCAAGATATAGAATGGATCTGGTGCTGCTAAATCAAGCAAGTACCAGAAAGGTGTTTGGCGTAACTCCACCATTTCTAACAACACCCAGTATAGTGAAATAAAGACTGGAATCTGCACTAGAATCGGCAAACAACCTGCTGCTGGATTGATTTTTTCTTTTTTGTAAAGTTCCATGGTCTTTTGACCCATTTTTTGTTTGTCATCGCCGTAGGTTTCTTTTAGTTTGGCGAGTCTTGGAGATAGTTTGCGCATGCCTGCCATTGAGCGGTAAGATTTTTCACTTAATTTGTAAAAAGCAAGCTTAATTAAAATCGTTAAGATGATAATGGCGTAACCCCAAGATTGTACAAATGAATAGATCCAATGCATAACTTCAGACAAAGGCTTGGCAATAATAAATAGTACGCCGTAGTCAACTGTTTTGTCTAGACCAGGCGCCAGGTTATCAATAATTTCTTGTTCTTTAGGGCCGATATAAAGTGCGTTGTTAGCTAGTGTCGCTGTTGCACCCGGGGCAATATTTTGGGCCGGATTAACAATTGTGAGTAAATGTTTGCCGTTGTTATTCTTGGCTGAGTAACTATGGGTATTTTGCGCCTCTGGAATCATGGCGACAAAAAAGTAATGCTGAATCATGGCCATCCAGCCACCTTTTGAAGTGGTTTTCGGTTGGTCATTGAACTCATCAAATTCAATTTTTTCATAGACGTCTTGATCGTCATATTTTGCGCCACCTGTGTAAGTTGGCATCATCATATTTGATTGATCAATTTCATTGCGAACTAGCTGGGTGTAGCTAGTAACATCAACCGCATTATTGGTATTGTTGGTTACTTGATAATCGGTATTAACCACGTAACTTCCCTTGCTAAAATGGTAGTTCTTGGTGACGATTGTGCCATTATCTGCTTTCCAAACTAGTGGTACAACGAGTTTGTCACCCTGCATTTGATAATGTGATTGGCTGGTGCTAAAAGTTGAGTGATGGGTTGGCATTTCAGCACTTGGTAGTAAGCCGCTTTGTGCCTGAAA
>NZ_JAQRMS010000219.1 GCF_028599055.1 Candidatus Thioglobus sp. | reverse complement strand
TGATATCTGATTGAAGTCTGATATTCTAGCGAGTTTGTTGAGAAACAGACAACTGAAATTTGAAATAAGTATATTGCTTAAGAAATAATTCATGGAAGCCAGAGTGTGTTTACAGTTTTAAGATGGGTAACATTATTTTCGTAATTGTTTTATCCTGATCATTAGCGAGGGATAAAATGCAACGAAAATAATGTTACCCATGTTAAAACTGCATACACACTCTGGCTTCCATGAATTATTTCTTAAGCAATATGCTTATTTCAAATTTCAGTTGTCTGTTTCTCAACAAACTCGTTAGAATATCAGACTTCAATCAGATATCAACATATAGAAACAACAATCAACAACAAACATTGTGATACTTCACTATCTTTTTTGAATAGAAATAAAATTCTTTGTTATCCCTATTTCACCGGTCATTCTATTTTTATTTACTAATGACCAGGTAAACAGTGATCTAGATCTCCAAAGGGCTTACGATATCGGTAAAATGACAATGATCTAGCACGCATCCCTTAACGTAACTATGTATAAAATGGTCACCACCGGTGTGCCAAGTGGAACCATTCTGGCTGTATCAATTTTCTTTGCATCCAGCTTCAGTATAATAAAACAAGTAATGCCTGCACTTGCGGTGAACACAATAATTTTTCACCTTAAGTGCAAGCATTAAATGTATAACGTTTAACTCTTACAAATTATTATAGAAAATAGAACACAAGTTCAGTATAAAAAGCTAATGAAAAAATGTATTACAATTAAAGTTAACACATACACATTGTAAGATCTTCCAACTAAACATTCAGGGTCAGTTAATATCTACACCCTTCAAGTTTACACTATTGTCTCCTATGGATTGTAATGAATATTAATGAAAAGTGTCCAGTGGTGAATGATATTTGATATATAAATCAATGTTATATAAGTGCATCTTATAAACTTCTAGACGTCTGGTGAATAAACAGCACACTATTTGTCTTCTATCTATGCATTGTTCTTATAACTTTGATGATTGCATATAAGTTGTCAGTGTCGTCATTTTACAGTTTTCTATCAGCACACATCTCAATCCTGAGCCTCTGAAAATACATATTCCTTTCGTTGCATGGATAATCAGGAATTGTACATCTCTAGATTCGTCGTAATTACAACAGTTATCGGTGCATGGTAATACTATAGACATCTTGTTAATCCTTCCACAATTTTACTAGAAATTGAGCTAAAATGTAAACTATGTCTGTTCTTGATAGATGTGAAGCTACAAAGTAGATTTCTAGTTTAATTAGTGTCCATGTCTTTTCGTTTGATAAATATTAGTGGTAGGAGTTCATTGATATTAACACTCACTTCGTGTTGACGATCTGAAGTGTGAAAAAGAAATTGTATTCTTCGCTAGAAGGAATAGCACTTCTTCACGAAGTAGATCATAACATGTTGTATTCCCTTGCATAATCCTCATCATTGTTCTTAGCTCCGCACACTGGTCTCATACCCTTCACTATGTTCTTTGTGATGGACGATTAGAACAAATTGAAATTAAAATTCGTGATCCTAGCACTCTGCAGATAATTTGTGTATTTGCTTGTTCAATATTTAGGAGATAACTGTATAGTATTTGAAAATTGCACAGCATCAATTATCGATTTAATGGTCGCAAATATTCATACACTCAATTTGCGACCATCAAATCTCCAATTGATGCTGTGCAATTTTCA
>NZ_JAQRMS010000218.1 GCF_028599055.1 Candidatus Thioglobus sp. | reverse complement strand
GTTTTTCACATGAAAAGGTGGCATTGTGATGGGGCTGTCGTGGAGGTCTAGATTATCAAAAGCAAAGGTGGAATTCGGATGGGACTATGGGTGGAAATTAATATTGTTACAGGACATAGTGGTACTGTGATGGGGTATGTGTGATGGTTTAGACTGTCACAGGAAGTAGTGACACTGGGATTGGTCTTTGGGCGGAAGTTTATATTTTCAAAAGAAGATGTGATACTGGGGTGGGTCTATCGGTGGAAGTTTAGATTGTCACAGGAAACGGTGGTACCGGGATGGGCCTATGTGTGCAAGTTTAGATAGTCAAAACAAAACGTGCAACTGTGATGTGTCATTCGGTAAAAGTTTAGATTGTCAATCGAAAAGGTGACATCGGGATAGGCAAATGGGTGGAACCTTAGATTGCTAAAGGAAATGATGGCACTGGCATGGGCCTATGGGTGTTTAGATTATCACAGGTACATGTGGCATTGGGAGGGGCCTAGGGGTGGAAGTTCACATTGTCAAAAGAAAAGATGACACTGTCATGGTTCAATGGATGAGATGTTTTGATTGTCAAAAGAAAAGACGCCATTCAGATGGGCATATAGGAAGAAGTTTAGAATGTCAAAAGAAAATTTGACCCTGGGATGGGTCCATTGGTGGGATTTTAGTTTTTCACAGGAAAATGTGACATTGTGATGGGGCTATCGTGGACGTTTATATTGTCAAAGGAAATGATGGGTCTATCGGTAGGAGTTTTGGTTGTCAAAAGAAAGGGTGGCATTTTAATGGGTCTATGAGTGGAAGCTTAGATTGTCAAAGGTAAGGATTGCACTGTCAAGGGCGTATGGATGAGAAGTTTAGATTGTCATAGGAAAAAGTGGCATTGGGAAGGAACTATAGGTGGAGGATAATATTGTAACAGGAGATAGTGGGAATGTGATGGGGACATGTGTTGAGTTGTAGATTATCACAGCAAATAGCGGCACTGGGATTCATCTTTGGGCGGAAGTCTATATTGTAAAAGAAAAAGACGACACTGTGATGGGCCTATCGGTGGAAGTTTAGATTGACAAAAAAAGACGACACTGTGATGGGCCTATCGGTGGAAGTTTAGATTGACAAAAAAAGACGACACTGTGATGGGCCTATCGGTGGAAGTTTAGATTGACAGAAAAAGACGACACTGTGATGGGCCTATCGGTGGAAGTTTAGATTGACAAAAAAAGACGACACTGTGATGGGCCTATCGGTGGAAGTTTAGATTGACAAAAAAAGTGACACTGAGATGGATCTATCGTTAGAAGTGTCGATTGTCAAAAGAAAAGGTGACACTGAGATGGATCTATCGTTAGAAGTGTCGATTGTCAAAAGAAAAGGTGACACTGGGATGAAAGTTTAGATTTAGATTATCACAGGAAAGGATGGCATTGCGATGAGCCTATGGATGGAGGTTTAGATTGTCTAAAGAAAAGATGGCATTGAGATGGGCCTATATGAAAAAGCTTAGAATGGCAAAAGAAAATTTGACACTGGCATTGGTCCATTGGTGGGAGTTTAGTTTTTCACAGGAAAAGGTGGCAAAGTGGTGGGTCTATCGGCGAAAGCGTAGATTGTCATTGTCTCTTTGAACTAGTGATTGACGTTTTTCGTAGACGTCATCCATTGATATGACGATAAAGTGAAGACTGTCATCATGATAAAATACAATGCGCACAAAATGTCGTG
>NZ_JAQRMS010000217.1 GCF_028599055.1 Candidatus Thioglobus sp. | reverse complement strand
ATCTGACGAAAACGAATCACACAACTCACCCATCTGACGGGAACGAATCAGACAACCCTCCCATCTGACGGGAATGAATCACATAGCCCTCCCATCTGATGGAGACGAATCACACAACTCACCCATCTGGCGGGAATGAATCACACAACTCACCCATCTGACGGAAACGAATCACACAACTCACCCATCTGACGGGAACGAATCACACAACTCTTCCATCTGACGGGCACGAATCACACAACTCGACTATCTAAGGGGAACGAATCACACAACTCACCCATCTGCCGGTAACGAATCACACAACTAGACCATCTAAGGGGAACGAATCACACAACTCATCCATCTGACGGTAACGAATCACACAACTCATCCATCTGACGGTAACGAATCACACAACTCGACCATCTAAGGGGAACGAATCACACAACACGACCCTCTAACGGAAACGAATCACACAACTCATCCATCTGACGGGCACGAATCACACAACTCATCCATCTGACGGGCACGAATCACACAACTCATCCATCTGACGGTAACGAATCATACAACTCTACCATCTGACGGGCACGAATCACACAACTCATCCATCTGACGGGCACGAATCACACAACTCATCCATCTGACGGGCACGAATCACACAACTCATCCATCTGACGGGAACGAATCATACAGCTCTACCATCTGACATGGACGAATTACTCACCATCTGATGGAAACGAATCACACAACCCGACCATCTGACGCGGATGAATTACACAACTCACCATCTGATGGTCTATAGTAGCAATCTTGAGTAAAACCCCTGTGATCCCATGTTAAGGGGATGATTAGTACAAGCACAAATTCCTAGGAGACTGCATCTTAAGCAATTGGGCTATACAATATTTGTCAAATGGATATGTGAATTTGTAGATATCGTTTGAGAGGGGGAGTGGATGAGAGGCATAAAACAAATACGACGATTTTAATAATGATGGGGCGTAAATGGGCTTCTCGTATATGAAAATTCCAACTACCATTTGATCTCGACTACGACACCACACCCTCATGTTTACATCAAAACTTAGCCATTGTATATTATATTATATCTAATTTTTAATATAATAAGACACTTTTTCATATTTTGCAGAATGTGAAAGCAGAGTAACTATTTTTAACGAGCAGTACAACATATGAGAAAGCTTAATAGTATGTTATACCGATGTCATCTGAAAAGAACGTTGCCACCAGTATGCATCTGTATCGTCATTCTGCTGATAATGGCATCATCGGGTTTTAAATATTCAGATCAAATTTCCATATTAAATATAAACAATTCTGGTATAAGAAATGAAAATGTTACAAGCATTCCGAAGATTTTACAGAACACTGTACAAGATACAAGACACGTGCATTCATTAATGAATGCTATTCCTACACTGGAAGAGGGGGGTATAGCTCTAATCAATAATACCACAAAAATACGACTACAAAAGTACGACCACCCGTACAAATATCTGAAAACACCAATAGGAACATGTCAGTTGGATGGTGCCGGGACAGACCCGTTTATGTTGATCATAATCAAGTCTAACGTGAAGAATAAATACCACCGTAGGGCAATACGACATACATGGGCGAATATTTCTGATCCTTCTGTAAAAGTAATTTTCATATTAGGTTATTCGCCATTCCTGCAGGAATCTGTCAATAAAGAAAGTTCCATATTTAATGACATTCT
>NZ_JAQRMS010000216.1 GCF_028599055.1 Candidatus Thioglobus sp. | reverse complement strand
GATACATACAAAATATCATGTACGGAGAAAGATTGATAACTTATCTTTGATAGCAATAGAAAACATAAATCTATATATTATAGCTCTTCTATATAGAAAATTAGTTCACCAAGACAACTTCCTTGTTCCTTCTCCTCTCGTTATCATTATGATAATCAGATTAGAAAGAATCTCAACCAATAACATTTGGGCAAACAAGATATGAGGTTGGTGAATCCAAATACCATAATCTTGATCTTTAACCATGGAATAAGGTAAATATAAAAGTAACATAAACCTAGCAAACTTAGAAAACATATATCACAAACAATGGTATGCAAGCAACAGGAAATAAGGCTAATAACATAATTACCGAACTCCCAACAATCTTCCAAGGGGAAATAGACAAACAAAGCACCAATTTGGGAACATAAAGAAACGATTTGCAAACATATTAGCATGCTCTCTTTCTCTCTCTCTCTCTCACACAAATATGGTAGGGTTAAAGTAATCATATGGGCTTACACCTCTCCTTCTAGTAACACGATGCAAGCTTGTTAATAACAGATCGACAGTCTCATATCTTTAAATAAGCGGCGTTGTTGAGAAGAACACCGAGGTATAATCTTGAAAATAATACAATAATATATTTATTCTTTGTACGTAACGCCGACGTTGTCATTTTATAATTCTAGTTCTACAAAAGAGAGTCTATAATTCTAGTTCTACAAAAGAGAGTCTATGATTTTAGCCATTATTTGAATGTTTGATGGTACACAAAGATATCAGAGAAAAATAATAAGGAAAGATAAGACGAGACGATCCTTTGAAAATCCTTGACTTCATTATTATTTAACAGAAAGTGGTATTGTACATTATTCTGCTTTGTGTAAGTTTCTGTAGTAATATTTGGTACTGTAATATGTTTGCATATTACCTGGGTAATATATTGGCATATTACAGGGGTAATATATTGGCATATTACAGGGGTAATATATTGGCATATTACCTGAGTAATATATTGGCATATTACCTGGGTAATATATTGGCATATTACAGTGATAATATATTGGCATATTACCTGGGTAATATATTGGTATATTACCTTGACAATTAGACACTCAGTATAATAATCATATTAATGCGGTCTTGTCCAGGTAATATGCCAAAACATTACACAGGTCTGAGAGACATATTAGCTGCACCTTCGGGTCGGGTAATATTTCTCAAACTTGGGTAATATTACAGCATATTCGGGTCGGATAATATGTCTCAGACCTGGGTAATATGTTGGCATATTACCTGAACAAGACCACATTATTATATACATATCGTATTACAAACAGAATATTCTGGACAGCGTTACGTTTGCATTATGGAATATATCAATAAACGGTAGCGGTTATGTTATATACTTATGATTTTTTACTGTCCCTTTGGAAGATTGTTCGCAGTTCGGTAATTTTGTTATTACCCTTATTGGTATATAACGAGGTAAATCTTTACAAGACATATGAGAGATAAAATGATATGACCTCTCTAATTACTTTATCTGCTTTCTTTCTTTCTTTTTTGCGTACGTTCTCTCTCATATGATTAAGGGAAAAGGAACGGTAAGGAAAGGGGCACATAGGGATGTTGATCATTTGTTGAAAAATGTACGTTCCTTGAAAATAATATTAGTCGAAATTTCAAAAATTTAATCATTATTGAAAATACTCTAATGTGATTGAGAAGTGAGGAAAAA
>NZ_JAQRMS010000215.1 GCF_028599055.1 Candidatus Thioglobus sp. | reverse complement strand
CCATAAAACCATTGAAGTACCAAACACCCAAACAAAGATTGTACCTGCACCAGCTAACTGACCAGTGAACGACACACCTGAGTTTGTTAATGGTACCGCTAATAAGCCCCATAAACCAACCACACCGTGAACTGAAATTGCACCAACTGGATCGTCAATCTTAAATACTTTGTCTAATACTGAGATTGAGAATACTACTAATACACCACCAACAGCACCAATTAACGTTGCTTCTAGAGCAGTTGGCGTATCAGGTCCTGCGGTAATCGCTACCAAACCTGCTAGTGCACCGTTTAACGCCATAGTAAGATCTGCCTTACCCCATAGTAGTTTAACTAGGATAAGTGCTGCAATCACACCACCGGCTGCTGCTGCGTTAGTATTCAAAAATACCATTGCTACTGCATTAGCACTTTCTTTACTAGCCATCGCTAAAACTGAACCACCATTAAAACCAAACCAGCCCATCCACAAGATAAATGTACCTAGTGTTGCTAACGGCATGTTTGCACCTGGAATCGCATTTGATGAACCGTCTTTATTGTATTTACCCTTACGAGCACCTAGCACCATAACACCTGCAAGCGCTGCTGCTGCACCGGCCATATGTACAATACCTGAACCAGCAAAATCAGAGAACCCTAAGTCACCTAATACAAATAAACCAAATACTGATTCACCATTCCATGTCCATGCACCTTCCATTGGGTAAATAACGCCCGTGAAAACAACTGCAAATGCAAAGAAAGCGAATAATTTCATGCGTTCAGCCACTGCACCTGAAACAATACTCATTGCGGTTGCAACAAATACCACTTGGAAGAAGAAATCTGATGGCGCTGCGTAAGTTGCATCCTTAGCCACCGTCTCAATACCTTCAAGCATAACGCCACCGCCATACATAATATCGTAGCCGTAAACCATGTAGGTTGTACAAGCAATGGCAAATAAGCCAATATTCTTAGTTAAAATTTCGGCCGTATTTTTACTACGAACCATTCCCGCTTCTAACATTGAGAAGCCTGCTGCCATCCACATAACCAAGGCACCCATTACCAAAAAGTAAAAAGTGTCAATGGCGAATTGCATTTCTAAAATTGTATTTTCCATCATATCTCCTTAAAGTGCTACTGAGCCAGTTTCGCCCGTACGAATACGAACTACTTCATCTAATGAGGTAACAAATATTTTTCCGTCACCAATTTTGCCACCGTCAGCTTTTGCACTACCGCTAATTGCTTCAATCACACCTTCAACCTGGTCAGCTTTGATAGCCACTTCCAGCTTAACTTTTGGTAAAAAATCTACCGTATATTCGGCACCTCTATATAGCTCTGTATGTCCTTTTTGACGCCCAAAACCCTTAACTTCAGTTGCTGTTACACCCGTAACACCAATAGCTGACAATGCCTCTCTGACATCATCTAACTTAAATGGTTTAATAATTGCTGTGACCATTTTCATTATCTTTCTCCCTGTATTTAAAACAAAAAAAATGCCAGTTATCGCCATCTACAAAATTGCAAATAGTGATAACTGGCATCTATACCATTTAGTGCAATACTCCTTCATGAAGCATGCAAAAAAAAAACGCTTATTCAAATACTCAATGAAGAGAATCTAAATAAACGTCTATGTTTGTTGTTAAATCCCGCCTTTGGGTCTAACTCCTGAGAATTATAACCGCTTTAATAAATAAATACAACTTAAATTTAAATTTCACTTGGATT
>NZ_JAQRMS010000214.1 GCF_028599055.1 Candidatus Thioglobus sp. | reverse complement strand
TGCAATAATAGCACTTAAAGCAATGCCCACTTCATAGTACACGAGGGCAATAAACCCTAAAGAACCAAGCCAAGCAGCCGTAGCATACAGTGGGCTTTTAAAAACAATCGGGGTTTCGTTGCAGAGTAAATCTCTAAAAATACCGCCCATTGTTCCCGTAACAACCCCCATAAAGCTAGCGACCAACCAAGGTGCGCCCGCGGTCAATGCCACCATGGTGCCGGCAATGCTGAACGCTGCTAGACCGGCAGAATCCGGAATCAAAAACAATTTTGGAGAAATTGAAATAAAACGAGCGCCAATAAAAATAATAATGGCACTGGATAGTGACACAATAAAAAAGATTTGATCCTGAATCCAAAATACATCCAAATCTAACAACATATCGCGCAATGAACCGCCACCTAAGCCGGTAGTGATGGCAATAATAATAACGCCAAATAAATCAAAATGTCGAAAGCCAGATTTAAGCACGCCCGAAGCTGAAGACACCACAACAGCTATTAACGAAAGCCAGTACAAGCTGTTGGAAAATTCTTGAGTAATTTCTAAAGTCATAACAGATCCACCTTACCAGTGCCAATATGATAATACGCTGGCACAATAGTTAATTGATTATCTTTCACCATTTCTGGAAAATGTGCACCGGTTTGCTTCAACTCATCAACCACCAATTCAACATTGGCTAGCGTTACATTTTCAACCAAGTTTCCCGGCTGATCCTTGGCTTTATTGAACGCTGCATTGAGTGCAAAAGTAAGGCTTGGCAAATGTCCTTCTAATTGTTCATGATTGCAAGTTGCTGCTACCGCACCACATTGTGAATGCCCCATCACCATAATCAATGACACGCCGAGATGCAATACCGCATATTCAATACTGGCCACAATCATTTGATCAAGCACATTGCCCGCCACACGCACCACGTACAAATCCCCCAGGCCTTGATCAAACAATACTTCTGGTGGCACGCGAGAATCTGAACAACCCAAAATAATGGCAAATGGATGCTGGCCATGTTTAAGCTCAAAACGCCTCTCGCTGGTCTGATCAGGATGCTCAAGATGTGAAGCCATATAACGCTTATTGCCTTCTATAAGCCTTCTCAAATGTTCGTTATTAGCAACTATGTCTTTCATAAGGTCGAATTGTAACGCAATAACACCCCTTTATCGTTCATTTTAAAAATTTCGAAAATTTTTCATGACCGATTAAAAGATAAGGCTTATTTTAAGATTTTTCATGTTTTTAGGCTTAAAAACACAGATTTTTGCCGTTGTTATCCGAAATTTTGCGATTTTTAAGCACATTTTCATTATTTTCCAAATTTTTACAAGTAATATATCTACTGTAATCACAAAATAATCTTGAATAATCTGACGGAGTGGATATGAATTTTAAGAGCATGACCAAGCAGCAACTAAAAGACCATGGTGAAACCATTGGTGTTAAGCTTAATCTTAAACACAAGAAAGATGAGCTGATTGCGCAGCTTGTTGAAGCTACTGAACAAAAGCCTGAGCCAGTCGCTGCTCCAGAGCCAAAAGCAACCGCACCCGTTCAACCAGTGAGCACACCAAGCACCCCTGTTCAAGAGGAATTTGATATTAAAAAATATGCACTACCCATTGTGGTGGTTGTAGCATTACTAATCTGGCTGTTCTAGAAAAGAATAGCACCCCTTACTTTCAACAAGCCGCTTATTATTGAAATGGTTACTCTAACAATAAGCGGTAATTT
>NZ_JAQRMS010000213.1 GCF_028599055.1 Candidatus Thioglobus sp. | reverse complement strand
AATGCTTTACTATAATATTTAAATATGAAATTTTTCTAAAAATATAATAAATATCATTCCTTTTTGTCGAAAACGACTTTTCTCCAAAAATACAATTTTCACCAAACTCAACACCATGACACGACTCCTGATTTTTCCTGATTTTAAGCTGATCCTGATCTGTTCCTGAATTTGTTAGATAAACTCCTGATAACTCCTGATTTTGAACTTTTTCCTCACAAAAAAATTAATAACATAATAATAATTATGTTGAAATTATTTTAGTGTAAAGTATCTTATCAAAAAGGAGGTGAGGAAAATGGCCAAAAGTAAGACATTTTAACCTGCAAATTACATTCTGACATTCTGATTACGACCTTCATCTCGAATCTTTTATATACCGGTATTCTAAGCTCTTACTTAGAGGGGAGGAAGGTGGCCACTTTTTTTTTGTTTAGCTCACCTGACCCAAATGATCAGGTGAGCTATTGCCATCACTTAGCATCCGTCGTCGTCGTCCGTTGTCCGTCGTAAACTTTTTCAAAAATCTTCTACTCTGAAACTACTAAACCTATTGAAACCAAACTTGGTCTGAATCATCACTAGGGTGTCTAGTTTCAAAATTGTGTCCGGTGATTCCGTGCATCAACCAACATGGCAGCTGTTACTAAAAATATAACATATGGTACAATTGCAGGTTTTTTGGGTAATAACTAAACAACTGTTAATAATATCAAAAATCTGACATGGGGTTAAATGATTAGCACAGCACTATCTACCAACGCTGCAATTTTGAAGTAATTCGGATAACCCATCTTGGAGTTATTGCCCTTTTTCATCATTTTTTTAAAATACTTTGTGTCTTATATTTCAAAAACTATAAGAGATAGCTGTTAAGTTTAAGTACACAAATGTGCAGTATGTCAAGATCTACATACCTTGCAATTTTGAAGTAAATGTTATTACCCATTTGGGAGTTATTGCCCCTTTTTCATCAAATTTTCAACTTGTTGCCCTTTATTTAAAAAACTATAAGAGATAGATGGTAAGTTTGAATTGCAAAAATGTGCAGCATTTAGAAATCTATAAACCCTGCAATTTTGAAGTAAATCCCATTACCCATTTGGGAGTTATTGCCCTTTTTTATCAAATTTTCAAAATTTTAATTATTTTCGTCCTTTATTTCAAAAACTATAAGAGGTAGATGTTAAGTTTAAACTGCAAAAATGTTCAGCATGACAAGATCTACATACCCTGATCATACGTATATTGTATCCGAGTCATAATTTACACGTGACACTAGTTTTGAGACCTCCTTACCGTTTGAAATTAGCTTTTAATTAAAAATACACACCCTGAGATTAAAACCATGTAAACGCATAGCATATATACATTTACATACTAGTGTAAATTTACACACGTGCAAATTTACACACTGGTGCAAATCCTGTGCATGTAAATGGGGCTATAGATTGCATACCATCAACATTTTTTGACATAAGAACAGTATCATCAGCATATAACAAAAGAAATATCTTAAGATAAATATCTAGTACATCAAAGCTTACTTCATTAATCATATCTAATGACTCAACACCACTGTCTTCCAAATATTGCTCAATATCATTTATAAAAAGTGAAAAAAGGAAGGGGAAAGGTTTTCCCCTTGTCTAACACCTACATTACAGGCAAAATAATCCGATTTTTGACCATTTTTCGAAACACAGGACTTTATATTTTGATACAAACTTTTGATAATATTAAAACATT
>NZ_JAQRMS010000212.1 GCF_028599055.1 Candidatus Thioglobus sp. | reverse complement strand
CAATCAGACCATATCAACACCGATCTTGTGAGTTCGAATGTCGATCAGATCGAGGTGTACAACATTGTCAGCGACTTGCAACAGGTCGGTGGTTTTCTCCGGGTGCTCCGGTTTCCTCCACCAATAAAACTGACGATATAACTGAAATATTGTTGAAAATGTCGTAACACACAGAAAACTAAAAGGATGAGCAACCAAACCCAACCACAATACCGGTGGTGAAAGCCATGTATCCGCGAAGTGACAGCAGTTCAGTAAGTTTATATTGGTACAGAATTATGAGTCACATTGTTGTACCAAAGCAGAACTAATTATTTACCATATACAGAAATAAATATTGGTCACAGGTTGTATGTATTTTGAGAAAAATATATTTATACTGCTGGACCATACTTAAAGTAATAAACAAAACTACTTAGACGAACGTAAGATATTCATGTTAGAAGGAACATTCAGAAAAGGGACAATCCGGATACATATAACAACAACAGTAGAACATAAAGTATAAACAAATAAAATATTTAGAAACTCTAAATAGTGTATATTATAATGGCCGTGAAAACGAATCGAGAAAAAAAAATATATGTCATGACTAATAATGGAAACAGGTGCCCTACATCAAATGATGGAATGAACAGAAACTGTATTAATATCACAGAAAGGAGACGTCTCAACAGAAATGTGACAGAATTGATACGTCTCTACAGAAATATCACAGAATTGAGAGGTCTCTACAGAAATATCACAGAAAGGAGACGTCTCAACAGAAATGTCACAGAATTGAGACGTCTCTACAGAAATGTCACAGAATTGAGACGTCTCTACAGAAATGTCACAGAATTGGGACGTCTCTACAGAATTGTCACAGAATTGAGACGTCTCTACAGAAATGTCACAGGATTGGGACGTCTCTACAGAAATGTCACAGAATTGAGACGTCTCTACAGGAATGTCACAGAATTGAGACGTCTCTACAGAAATGTAACAGAATTGAGACGTCTCTACAGAAATGTATATTATGTTCTTTCCTATTATATATTTTTCTGTGCTAAATCTAAAATCATTTAGCTTCACTGTAAATCTACTATTGAGTGTTATCATAATGTTATTCTTAAGATGTGCTGTATAGTAATAACCTAAACATTTAAAAAGAAAACGACCTTGTAATACTACAATTCTCGGTACTCAGATATCACACAAACTTATTTATTCGTTAAATCTTTTCTGAGAATGAAATTTGAGCTATTAAATTTAAATGGATGACAGGCAGAACATAATAACACTCTACAATCAATTATACATGGTATATTTCGTCATTTTTGGAACTGTTTTGAAAGTTTGATATTTCATTGAGTTTCATTTTGATTTTTTAAGAAAAGAAAAAAAAACGCGTCACAACAAAACAAAAAACAATAATCAAGGCCCACAAATACAGAGAAAAATAAGTTAACAAAACTATCGTTGTAGCTTGTTAAACAACTTTTTAAATAATTCTCGGCACCTAGTCATTTCGGCACATGTACATAGTCAAATCGGCACCTAAGATTGGTTTGTTCGGCACCTGTCATGGTCAATTCGGCACCAGTATTAAAAATAATTTTTATTTTTATATAAATATTTTGTTATTATGAAAAAATAATTAAATAAAAAGAAAAAGAAAAAGAAAGTTGGATTGATTAGCTAGGTGCCGATTTCACTATGAGGACAGGTGCCGAATTGACATGATAGCCTTGTAGACTTACGTGTACACTTAAGTTTACGATC
>NZ_JAQRMS010000211.1 GCF_028599055.1 Candidatus Thioglobus sp. | reverse complement strand
ATATAGGGTAGCTACTGTTATCTACTTTATTGACTTAGTGGTGGTGATGGTGTGGAGTTGGTGGTATGGTGTGTAATATAGGGTAGCTACTGTTATCTACTTTATTGACTTAGTGGTGGTGATGGTGTGGAGTTGGTGGTCTGGTGTGTAATATAGGGTAGCTACTGTTATCTAATTTATTGAATATAGCAAATATAATTCCTTCTTATAATGTTTGAAGACGCAAGTGGAGTTTTCTAAATAAATGGTTTCGTTTCACAAGATATGTCATAAATAATGCTTTAAATGTGCAAGAAATGTAAACGCTTGTCAGATTCTTTTCAGATAGACGATACCAAACAGGTAATCGAAGGACAGACAACACGATGTCCAACAGAAACAATGTACAAACAATAATCTACAACACATTACCCATAAGCTTACCTTCCGATCAGGGTTTTAGGAGGTTCTCGATTTTCTCTCTCAAGCTCATGCTCCAATTTTTTCTCAGTGTTGTCCAGAATATTATGAATTCTGGCCACAGCCAAGGAACCCGAGGCAAGAGCCTGCAAGACAGGAAATACATGACATAAAGAAACTCGATGGTGAATGTATTTTGAATATCAAGTAATTCTAACTTGGTCAAAGATTAAATGTAAACTGTATTTAGTTACGATTAACGAAGATACTCGGATGAAAATAAAAAGTTAAAGCATGAAAAGGAATATTTGAAAGGCATTGGAGCTCGGATACACAGGAAGTTTTACATCCTAATTCAAAATGAAAGAGTATTTCTAAACAAGATTATATAAACATTGATATTAGCGTCTTCAAATATGAAACCGAAATATACACCTTCCTTTTAAATTTGAAGATGGAGTTACGTCCCTTAAATGATAAGGCTTCTTTTAGTGGACATTCCAAAATATATATAAATCGATTCTTTCCAGAGGTAACAGTCTCTAAATGGTGTAAATTAGTTGCTTTTCCTATAATAATATATGGAAAAAAACAGGTGAAAATGAATGTGAGAATGAATCACGTGACGATGAACAATCACAACAAACAATGGCGACGTCCTATGCCAATGTTGTTCAAACATAGTTGAGTTGAAACAGTAAACCTCAGATGTTCAAGACCCAAATGATGGTGAAATATACAATCCAAAGACTGTTAAACATATTTGTCTACAAGACCAAGATAGTTTTGGTAGTGTCAAAATGACAAAACCAATGTGGGTCAAACACGTCGAAATACACTTGTGTAGGTGCTGTTGTAGATCCACAACTATAAAGGACATACAAATAGACAGGTCCATGTGGAGGATCTACATTGACAATGAAATACAAATGTAGATAGATTAATATTAATAACATCAGGTGTAACAATGAGAGGTAGACATGTAGGATTTCACACACAAAATCCCAGAAATCGTGCAAGAATAAGATCAGATACAACAAGAATAAGAGTGAAAGGAATTCCGTTATCTGCAGATAACCCTCTACAAAGCTTTTGTTCTTTATGTTGATCAGAAATAACTACAGAAAAAAGTTTTAACAGGACCTGATTGGATATTCATCTTCTTCTTCATCAAAACCACAAATCTGATCGAACACAATCTGTACATAAATAATCATCAAATGAAATAGAGATTATTTATTATAGAAATTTACATTTTCTAAATAATGAAAGTATTATTAAATCTAAGGTTCTCCTCCCTCAGGCATAGGTGACCTTAGCCGATTTTGGCAATCCTATTTAGGCCCTTTGGTTTACTTGCTCGCAAAACTTTTAA
>NZ_JAQRMS010000210.1 GCF_028599055.1 Candidatus Thioglobus sp. | reverse complement strand
GAGTAAGAAAGCTCCTAATGAGCAACAGTGTGAGTAAAAAAGCTCCTAATGAGCAACAGTCTGTGAGTACGACAGCTCATAATGAGCAACAGTGTGAGTAAGAAAGCTCCTAATGAGCAACAGTCTGTGAGTACGACAGATCATAATGAGCAACAGTGTGAGTAAGAAAGCTCCTAATGAGCAACAGTGTGAGTAAGAAAGCTCCTAATGAGCAACAGTCTGTGAGTACGACAGCTCATAATGAGCAACAGTGTGAGTAAGAAAGCTTCTAATGAGCAACAGTCTGTGAGTACGAAAGCACCCAATGTGCAACAGTTTGTGAGTACTAAATATCCTAATAAGCAATAGTCTGTGAGTACGAAAGCTCGTAATGAGCAGCAGTCTTTGAGTACGAAAGCACATAATAAGCAATAGTCTGTGAGTACGAAAGTGCCCAATGAGCAACAGTATGTGAGTACGACAGCTCCTTATGAGCAACAATCTGTGAGTACGAAAGCTCCTTATGAGCAATAATCTGAGTACGAAAGCTCCCAATGAGCAACCTTATTTGAGTACGAAAGATCATAATGAGCAACAGTTTGTGAAAACGAAAGCTCGTAAGGAGCAACAGTCTTTGAGTACGAAAGCTCATATTGAGCAACAGTCTGTGAGTACGAAAACTCCTAATGAGCAACAGTCTGTGAGTACGAAAGCACGTAATGAGCAACGGCTCCTTATGAGCAACAATCTGTGAGTACGAAAGCTCCTAATGAGCAATAATATGGGAGTACGAAAGCTCAAAATGAGCAAGTCTGTGAGTACGAAAGCAAATAATAAGCAATAGTCTGTGAGTACGAAAGCTCCTAATAAGCAATAGTATGTGAGTACGACAGCTCCTAATGAGCAACATTTTGTGAGTACGAAAGCTCCTTACGAGAAACAGTATTTGAGTACGAAAGCTCCTAATAAGAAATAGTATGTGAGTACGAAAGCTCCTAATGAGCAACAGTCTGTGAGTACGTCAGCTCTAAATGAGCAACAGTGTACAGTCTGTGATTATGGAAGCACGTAATGAGCAACAGTCTGTGATTATGAAAGCTCCTAATGGGCAACAGTCTGTGAGTACGAAAGCTCCCAATGAGCAAAAGTCTGTGAGTACGACAGCGCCTAATGAACAATAGTCGGTGAGTATGAATGCTCATAATGAGCAATAGTCTGTGCTTATGAAATCTCCCAATGAGCAACAATCTCATTATGAAAGCTCCTAAGGAGCAACAGTCTGTGAGTACTAAAGCTCCCAATGAGCAACAGTCTGTGAGTACGACATATCATAATGAGCAATAGTCTGAGTACGAAAGCTCCTAATGAGCAACATTCTGTGATTAGGAAAGCTCCTAATGAACAACAGTCTATGAGTACTAAAGCTCCCAATGAGCAACAGCCTATGGGTACGACAGATTATAATGAGCAACGGTCTGAGTACGACAGCTCCTAATGAGCAACATTCTGTGATTAGGAAAGCTCCTAAAGAGCAACAGTCTGTGAGTACTAAAGCTCCCAATGAGCAACAGTCTGTGAGTACGACAGATCATAATGAGCAATAGTCTGAGTACGACAGCTCCTAATGAGCAACATTCTGTGATTATGAAAGCTCATAAAGAGCAACAGTCTGTGAGTACTAAAGCTCCCAATGAACAACAGCCTATGAGTACGACAGATTATAATGAGCAACGGTCTGAGTACGACAGCTCCTAATGAGCAATATTCTGTGATTATGAAAGCTCCTAATGAGCAATAGTCTGTG
>NZ_JAQRMS010000021.1 GCF_028599055.1 Candidatus Thioglobus sp. | reverse complement strand
ACGTGAAGATGCAAGTAGAGTTGCTTTCACCAATTGCTATGGAAGACGGTTTAAGATTCGCAATTAGAGAAGGTGGTCGTACAGTAGGTGCGGGCGTTGTTGCTAAAGTTACGGATTAATTAGTTATATAAGGGTCGAAGATTTATTGTATAATCTTCGGTTTTTCGTTTGTAAAGAAAGACACTACAAATAGATAGGACAAAACACATGAGCAATCAAAATATTAGAATTAAATTAAAAGCATTTGATCATCGTTTAATCGACAAATCAGCGCTTGAGATTGTAGAAACTGCTAAGCGTACGGGTGCTAGTGTAAGAGGTCCAATACCTCTTCCTACGAAGATTGAGCGCTTTACAGTATTGACTTCTCCGCACGTTAATAAAAAAGCAAGAGATCAATACGAATTAAAAACTTACATTAGATTAATGGATGTTATTAGCCCTACTGATAAAACAGTAGATGCTTTAATGAAGTTAGACTTAGCGGCTGGTGTTGACGTAGCAATTAAGCTTAATTAAGCATAAATAAATAATTAAATTTACCCATAAATTAGGAATAAGATCATGGCAATTGGTTTAGTAGGACAAAAATTAGGTATGACACGCTTAATAAACGACGATGGTACTACCACGCCGGTTAGCGTTATTAAAATTGAGCCTAATCGTGTTGTTCAAACAAGAACACTTGAAGTTGATGGCTATAGTGCTGTACAAGTAACAACAGGTGCAAAAGTGAACAAAAAAGGTGAAGCTAAAGTGCGTCGTGTACCTGCTGCCACCAAAGGACATTATGCTAAGGCATCACAAGAAATTGGTCTTGGTCTTTGGGAATTCAGAGCTGATGCTGACGAAATTGGCGATAACACAAGTTTTGATTTATCTTTATTTGGCGCTGGACACTACGTTGATGTTACTGGTCAATCTAAAGGTAAAGGTTTCCAAGGTGGTGTAAAGCGTCACAATTTCCAGATGCAAGATGCGACACACGGTAACTCAATCTCTCATAGAGCAATTGGTTCAACAGGTCAGTGTCAAGAGCCTGGTCGAGTTTTTAAAGGTAAAAAGATGGCTGGTCACATGGGTGCTGAGCAAGTTACTCAAGAGTGTCTAGAGGTCGTTAAGGTTGATACTGAAAAGAGTGTTATTTTAGTTAAGGGTTCAATTCCGGGTGCTAAACAAGGATTCGTAAAAATTTCTTTATCGCCTAAAAAAGACAAAATTAACGTTGAAGTAACAAAAAACATTCAAGAAAGTGCAGCTGCTGAGTCTGCTGATTCTGAAGAAGCATAAGGTTTTAAGATGAAATTAAATGTATTAAACATAAGCACAAACAAGTCAACTACGACAGAAGTAGCTGATACTATTTTTGCAAGAGACTATAATCAATCATTGGTTCACCAGGTTACTACTGCTTACATGGCTGGTGGTCGTCAAGGCTCAAAGGCTCAAAAAAATCGCGCTGCAGTTAGTGGTGGTGGTAAGAAGCCTTGGAATCAAAAAGGTACTGGCCGAGCTCGTGCAGGTACATCACGTGGTCCAATTTGGCGTTCTGGTGGTGTTACATTTGCAGCGCAACCTCGTAGCTACGCACAAAAAGTAAACAAGAAAATGTATAAGGGTGCAATCTCAGTTATTTTTTCTGAGTTGGCTCGTACAGATCGCTTGAAAGTAGTCAATGAATTTGACGTGAAAGAAGCTAAGACTAAAAATATTACTGCAATTCTTAAGTCGTTAAATGTTGATGATGCATTGTTAATGACTGATGAGCTAGATGAAAATTTGTATTTATCTTCTAGAAACTTATACCATGTAGGTGTATGTGACACACAGAGTATAGATCCAGTTAGCTTAATTGGATACAAAAATGTTGTTGTTACTGAAGCTGCATTGAAGAAAATTGAGGCAATGTTATGAATCAAGAAAAAGTATTAAAAACTTTATTGGCGCCAATAGTATCTGAAAAGACGGCGATGTTATCTGCGCATAATCAGTACGCATTTAAAGTACGTGTTGATAGCAATAAGAAAGAAATTAAAGCTGCTGTAGAATTATTATTTGGCGTTAACGTTGAAAATGTTACAACTTCAGTTGTTAAAGGCAAAAAGAAAGTATTTAAAGGCAAAATCGGTCGTCGAATTAATTGGAAAAAGGCAATGGTAAAAGTGTCTGAAGGCCAAATGATTGACGTTAGCGCATCTTAAAGAGATTTTATTATGGCACAAATAATTAAAAGAAAACCAACCTCACCAGGCAGAAGATTTGTCGTTAGTATTGTAGACAAAGAGCTACATAAAGGCGCGCCTTATGCACCACTAACACAAAGTAAGAGTAAAACTGCCGGTAGAAATAATCATGGTCGTATTACCACTCGTCATAAAGGTGGTGGTCATAAGCAGCGTTACCGTGTAATTGATTTTAAACGTAATAAAGACGATATTACAGCACGTGTAGAGCGTCTTGAATATGATCCAAATCGTAGTGCTAATATTGCGTTGGTTTTATATGCAGATGGTGAGCGCCGTTATATTATTGCTCCTAAAGGTTTGTCTGCTGGTGACTCAATCGTATCAGGCTCGACGGTTGCCATTCAAACAGGCAACGTGATGCCTTTGGCTAATATTCCATTAGGTAGTGTAATTCATTGTATTGAATTACAGCCAAAGAAAGGCGCACAAATGGCACGTAGTGCTGGTACTTCAGCGCAATTAATTGCAAAAGAAGGTAACTACGTAACATTGAGACTACGCTCTGGTGAAGTTCGTAAGGTTTTAGCTGAATGTCGTGCAACGATTGGCGAAGTTTCTAAAACTGAGCATAGTTTAAGAAAATTAGGTAAAGCGGGTGCAACTCGCTGGAGAGGTGTTAGACCAACCGTTCGTGGTGTAGTAATGAACCCAGTAGATCACCCACATGGTGGTGGTGAAGGTAAAACAAGTGGTGGTCGCCATCCAGTTTCACCTTGGGGTACACCGACTAAAGGTTACAAGACACGTAGTAATAAACGTACCGATAAGCTTATCGTACGTCGTAGAAATAAGGGTTAATCATGGCTAGATCATTAAGAAAAGGACCATTTGTTGACGAGCACTTAATTAAAAAAGTATTAACGGCTCAAGATAACAACGACAGAAAACCAATTAAAACTTGGTCACGTCGCTCAGTAATCGTACCTGAGATGATTGGTTTAACAATTGCAGTTCATAACGGCAGAGCGCATGTTCCAGTTTCTATTACAGAAGAAATGATTGGGCACAAGTTAGGCGAATTTGCTTTAACTAGAACGTTTAATGGCCACTCAGGCGATCGTAATTAATAGGTGAATGACATGAAAGAAGTTAAAGCAGTGCACAAGTATGCAAAAGGATCATCTTTTAAGGTGAGATTGGTTGCGGATCAGATTCGTCAAAAATCAGTAGAAGAAGCATTAAATATCCTGTCATTTAGCAATAAGGGAGCGGCAAAATTAGTTAAGAAAGTATTAAACTCAGCCATTTCAAATGCAGAGCATAATAATGGTCTTGACATTGATGAGTTAAAAGTAAGCAGTGTTTATGTTGACGAAGGTTCAACGATGAAGAGAATTCGTCCAAGAGCTAAAGGTCGTGCAAACAGAATTTTAAAAAGAACAAGCCACATTACTGTTGGCGTGAGTGCAGGTTAAGTTATGGGTCAAAAAGTAAATCCAAAAGGTATTAGATTAGGTATCGTTAAAGATTGGGATTCAAAGTGGTATGCCAATTCTCAAGATTATTCTAAATTTTTACTGTCTGATATTGAAGTTAGAGATTTCTTATTCGAGAAATTAGCCGCAGCTTCTGTTAGCCGTGTTCAGATTGAGCGCTTAGCAAATAATGCTAAAGTAACAATTCACACTGCTCGTCCTGGTATCGTTATTGGTAAGAAGGGTGCAGATATTGAGCAGCTTAAATCAATCATTTCTAAAATGATGGGTATTCCTGTTCATATTAATATTGAAGAAATTAAAAAACCTGAACTTGATGCGCGTTTAGTTGCTGAGAATATTGCTCAACAATTAGAAAAGCGTGTTATGTATCGTCGTGCAGTTAAGCGTGTACTGGGTAACGCAACACGTTTAGGCGCACTAGGCATCAAGGTTATGGTTGGCGGTCGTTTGAACGGTGCTGAAATTGCTCGTTCAGAATGGTACCGTGAGGGTCGTGTGCCATTACATACATTTAGAGCTGATGTTGATTACGCTAGTTATGGTGCAAACACACAGTATGGTGTAATCGGTATTAAAGTTTGGATCTTTAAAGGTGAAATTCTTGACCATAAGAAAGGCACATTAGATGAGGTTGCTCGTCGTGGTGCTACAAATCAAATCGGTAAGAAGTAATAAGGATTGAGAAATGTTACAACCTAAGCGTACAAAATTTAGAAAAATGATGAAAGGCCGTAATCGCGGTCTAGCAACTGGCCATAAGGTTAGTTTTGGTGAAATTGGCCTTCAGGCTACTGGCAGATGTCGTATGACTGCAAGACAGATTGAATCTGCACGTCGTGCAATGACTCGTCATGTTAAACGTCAGGGTAAAATTTGGATTCGTGTATTCCCAGACAAGCCTATTACCAAAAAGCCTTTAGAAGTTCGAATGGGTAAAGGTAAAGGTAGTGTTGAATACTGGATCGCGCAAATTAAGCCTGGTCAAATGTTATTTGAAATGCAGGGTGTTGACGAAACGGTTGCCCGTGAAGCTTTTGCCTTAGCCGCTGCTAAGTTACCAGTAACCACAAAAGTTATTAAAAGGACGGTAATGTAATGGATATTAAAGCATTAAGAGATCAAGATATCTCTGCACTAAACGAGACACTAATGTCTTTATTAAAAGAGCATTTTGAGTTGCGTATGCAACATCGTAGCGCTCAGTTGGATGATTCATCTAAACTTGGCAAAACGAAAAGATCTATTGCACAAGTAAAAACGATTATTAAAGAGAAACAAGCATGAGTGATAATAAAGTAGAACGCGTACTAATGGGTACAGTTGTAAGCGCTGGTCGTGATAAGACGATTGCTGTTGAAATTGAACGTAAAGTTAGGCATCCGATATATAAAAAATACATCAAGCGCAGCACGAAAGTTCATGCTCATGATGAAAAGAATGAATGTTCAATTGGTGATACAGTAAGAGTGGTAGAGTCAAAGCCATTCTCAAAGACTAAACATTGGGCATTGATTGAAGTGGTTGAGAAATCAGTTTCAGTTGATTAATATCTAAATTTAAAGAGAGTAAGACATGATTCAAATGCAAACAAAACTTAGTGTTGCCGATAATAGCGGTGGTGTTAAGGCAATGTGTATTAAAGTTTTAGGCGGTTCAAAGCGTCGTTATGCTAATATCGGTGATGTAATCAAGGTAAGTATTAAAGAAGCTTCTCCGCGTGGTAAAGTTAAAAAAGGTGATGTGTACGACGCAGTGGTGGTACGTACTGCGCAAGGTGTTCGTCGTGCTGATGGTTCACGTATCCGTTTTGATAACAATGCTGTTGTGCTTCTGAACACAAAGCTTGAGCCAGTTGGTACTCGTATCTTCGGCCCTGTTACTCGTGAATTACGTAACAAGCAATTTATGAAGATTGTATCGTTAGCTCCAGAGGTTCTATAATGCAAAAAATTAAATTAAATGACGAAGTAATTATTATTGCCGGTAAAGACAAAGGTTCTACAGGCACAATTACAAAAGTATTAGATAACAAGGTTATCGTCGAAGGTAAGAATATTGCAAAGAAACACGTTAAAGCCAATCCAAATGCGGGTGTTACTGGTGGTATCGTGGATACTGAAATGCCATTAGCCATTTCAAATGTTGCGATTTTAAACACTAAAACAAATAAAGCTGACAAAGTAGGTATTCGTACAGACAAAGAAGGCAATAAGGAAAGATTTTTTAAATCAAACGGCGATTCAATCGTTTGAGCAAGTTAAGGAAATAAACCGTGTCTAGATTACAAGAAGAATATACAAATGTTATTAAGCCCGCTCTACAAAAAGAGTTAGGTCTTAATAACCCAATGGCTGTGCCTAAAATTGAAAAGATTACCATTAATATGGGTCTTGGTAGTGCACTAGGTGATAAAAAAGTATTGCAAAATGCGTTAGAGGAAATGGGTCTAATTTCTGGTCAGAAACCTTTAACCTGTAATGCGCGTAAATCTGTGGCAAGTTTTAAAATTAGAGAAGGTAATGCAATTGGTTGTAAAGTAACTTTGCGTAAAGAAAAGATGTATGAATTTCTTGATCGTTTGGTTAATGTTGCTATTCCTCGTATTCGTGATTTCCGTGGTTTAAAGCCTACCTCTTTTGATGGTCGTGGTAACTACAACATGGGTATTACTGAGCAGATTACGTTTGCTGAAATTGATTTTGAGAAAGTAGATAGAACACGTGGTATGGATATCGCTATCACTACGTCTGCTGCTTCTGATGATGACGCTAAGAAACTATTAGCAATGTTTAAATTCCCATTTAAAGGATAAGGAAAATGGCTAAAAAGTCTATGATAAATAGAGATCTTAAACGCACAAAGATAGCTGAAAAGTTTAAATCTAAGCGTTTAGAATTAAAGAAAATTATTAAAAGTGTGCACTCTTCTGATGAAGAGCGCTTCCAGGCAACTATTAAGTTGCAGGCACTTCCACGTGATGCCTCACCAACACGTCAACGTAGTCGTTGTGGTTTGACAGGTCGTCCACATGGTTTTTACCGTAAGTTTGGTTTAGCTAGAACGAAACTTAGAGAACGCACTATGAATGGTGAAGTTCCAGGTTTATCTAAAGCAAGCTGGTAAGGAGAAATAATATGAGTATGTCTGATCCTATTGCTGATATGTTGACGCGCATTCGTAACGCTCAAATGGTTGCGAAGAAAGAAGTTAATATTCCAGCATCAAACTTAAAATCCGCTATTGCTAGTGTTATGCAACAAGAAGGCTTTATTGAGTCTTTTTCTGTTGACGGTGAAAAAGCCGCTAAAACATTAACAATTAAACTTAAGTATTTTGAAAACAAGCCGGTAATTGAAATATTAAAGCGTATTTCTAAGCCAAGTCTTAGAGTTTATGCGCCTAGCACAGAAATGCCAAGCGTTATGAATGGCCTTGGTATTGTGATCGTTTCTACCCCTAAGGGCGTAATGACTGGACAAGCGGCATCATCCCAAAATGTGGGTGGTGAAGTTCTGTGTAGCGTCTACTAAGTTTGGAGAGATAATATGTCTAGAGTAGCAAAATCACCAATTACAATTGAAAGTGGCACAGAGGTTTCAATGTCTGACGCAACAATGACGGTTAAAGGTAAGCTTGGCCAAATGAGCATGGATGTTCACCCGTCTGTTAACGTTAGCATTAAGGATAGTGAAATTACATTTACCATTGCCAAAGTTGAAAAGAAAGCAGAAAAGTCTGCATGGGCTCAAGCGGGTACTGCTAGAGCAAATACAGCAAACCTTATTCAAGGTGTTACTGCAGGTTGGGAAAAGAAATTATCACTAATCGGTGTTGGTTACCGTGCGAAAGCAATGGGTAAAACACTTGATCTTACTTTGGGTTTTTCACATCCAGTTGCTTACGCATTACCTGAAGGTATTACGGTAGAAACACCCTCTCAAACTGAGATTGTTGTTAAGGGTATGGATAAGCAAAAAGTTGGCCAAGTTGCCGCTGAAATTAGAGCTTACCGTCCACCTGAGCCTTACAAAGGTAAAGGTGTACGTTATACGGACGAGTACGTTGTTCGTAAAGAAGCTAAGAAGAAATAATTGATAAGGTATTCACAATGAAACTTTCAAAAAAACAAGCTCGTTTAAGAAGAGCAACAAAATTTAGAGCTCAACATGCTGAAAGAGGCACTGAGCGTTTGTCTGTACATAAGACATCTGCACACATTTATGCGCAAATTATCAGCGCTTGTGGCACTAAGACATTAGCATCAGCATCTTCAGTTGCATCTAAGATGAAGAATGGTGGTAATGTTGATGCTGCAACAGAAATTGGTACTGCAATTGCTAAGGCTGCTAAAAAAGCTAAAGTAACTAAAGTAGCATTTGATCGTTCTGGTTTTAAATACCATGGCCGTATCAAAGCTTTAGCTGATGCAGCAAGAGATGGCGGATTAGAATTCTAATAAGCGTTCAACTGGAACAATATTAAAAGGCAACAAAAATGGCTGAATATAAGAAAAATAATAATAACGACGACAATGAATTCATTGAGAAATTAGTTAACATTCGTCGTGTTGTAAAAGTGGTTAAAGGTGGACGTATCTTTGGTTTCTCTGCATTGGTTGTAGTGGGTGATGGAAAAGGTAAAGTTGGTTACGGCACGGGTAAATCTCGCGAAGTACCTGCCGCTATTCAAAAAGCAATGGAAAAAGCTAAGAAAGCAATGAAGACCGTGCCATTAACAAATGGTACATTGCACTACCCGATAACTTCTAATGTGGGTGCTGCAAAAGTTTACATGCAGCCTGCTTCTGAAGGTACAGGTGTTATTGCTGGCGGCCCTATGCGTAGTGTGCTTGAAGCAGTTGGTGTTCATGATATCTTAGCCAAGTGTAACGGTACACGCAACCCAATTAGTGTTGTTCGTGCCACGGTTGAAGGCTTAACATCTATGTCTTCTCCTTCAATGGTTGCTGCTAAGCGTGGCAAGACAGTTGAACAAATTAACGGAGAAGGATAATGGCTGCTAAGACTGTAACAGTAACTTTAACTAAAAGTTTTTTTGGTCGTTTACCTTCGCATCGTGCTACGATAACTGGCCTTGGCTTAAAAAGAATTAACCACACGGTAACACTTGAAGATACGCCTGCTGTTAGAGGCATGATCAATAAAGTGTCTTACTTACTAAAAGTAGAGGATTAAGAAAATGTTTTTAAATTCATTAGCACCTAACGAAGGTGAAAAGAAATCAAGAAAACGCGTAGGTCGTGGTATTGGTTGTGGCTGGGGTAAAACTTGTGGTCGTGGTCATAAGGGTCAAAAGTCACGTTCTGGCGGTTTTACTAAAGTAGGTTTTGAAGGTGGTCAGATGCCATTGCAACGTCGCCTTCCAAAGGTGGGTTTCTCTTCAAGAGTTTCTATTATTACTTCACAAGTAACTTTATCTGAAATTAACAACCTAGAAGAGACAGACATTACTGTTGATGTACTTAAGCAGCATAACTTGATTACTAAAAATATTAAACGTGTTAAAGTGATGTTATCTGGTGAGATTACTCGTTCGGTGACTTTATCTGGTATTAGAGCAACTAAAGGCGCTAAGGCTGCTATTGAAGCTGCTAAAGGCTCTGTAAACGAGTAATTATATGTCTCAACCCTTAGGCCTTTCTGAAGACTTATCGAAGCGCATCCTCTTTTTATTGGGTGCGTTAATCGTTTTTAGATTAGGTACACATATCACCATTCCATTTATTTCAAGCGCTGCATTGGCGTCTTTGGTGCAAGATCAGCAAGGCACAATCTTGGATATGTTTAATATGTTCTCGGGTGGTGCGTTAGAGCGTTTATCAATTTTTACCTTGGGCATCATGCCTTATATCTCTGCGTCAATTATTATTACTTTGATGACCTCAGTTGTACCGAAATTGGAGCAACTGAAAAAAGAAGGTGAAACAGGAAAGCGTAAAATTACTCAATACACACGTCTTGGCACGGTTGTCTTGGCAGTATTCCAATCCTACGGTATTTCTATTGCCCTACAATCACAAAGCGCTGGTGGTGTTGCCTTAGTAACCCAAGGTGGCTTTACGTTTAGTATGGTAACTGTTGTTACTTTAACAACCGGTACTTTATTCTTGATGTGGCTAGGTGAGCAGATCACTGAAAAAGGGATTGGTAACGGTATTTCCATGATTATTTTTGCTGGTATTGTGTCAGGCTTACCTTCAGCCTTTGGCTCAACGTTATCTTTGGTTTCTACCGGTGAATTAACGGTTATCTTGGTTGTGATCTTATTGGCCATGACTTTATTGGTGACTGCTTTTGTTGTATTCATGGAAAGAGGGCAGCGCCGTATTACCGTAAACTACGCTAAGCGCCAACAAGGTCGTAAGATGGTGGGTGGACAAAGCTCATACCTACCATTAAAAATTAATATGGCTGGTGTTATTCCACCAATTTTCGCCTCTAGTATTATTTTATTTCCAGCAACTTTGGGTGGCTGGTTCTCACAAAGTGAGGGGCTAGGTTGGTTAGCAGATTTAACGGCTAGTATTTCACCGGGTCAGCCACTTTACGTCATGTTTTATGGCTTGGCGATTGTATTTTTTACATTCTTCTATACAGCATTGACTTTTGATTCAAAAGATACCGCTGATAACTTACGTAAGTCTGGTGGTTTTATTCCTGGCATTCGCCCTGGTAAGCATTCAGCAGACTATATTGATTCAGTTATGTCTCGATTAACTGCATCAGGTGCAATCTACATTACTGCGGTATGTCTATTGCCAGAATTCCTAATTTTATACTGGAATGTGCCATTTTACTTTGGTGGAACCAGTTTACTAATCATCGTCGTAGTGGTGATGGATTTTATCGCGCAAGCTCAGTCTCACTTAATGTCAAATCAGTACGAGTCATTAATGAAGAAGTCGGGCTTAAATTAATAAAAGGTAGCAATCATGAAAGTAAGAGCATCAGTAAAGAAAATTTGTAATAACTGTAAAATTATTAAGCGCCATGGCGTTGTAAGAGTAATTTGTAAAGAGCCTCGTCATAAACAAAGACAAGGCTAATTTCAATTGACATTGTTAAGCGTGCAACGTATAATTGCCCGTTTTTCAAATTTGAATTTTGCAAGCAAAAAATATATATAAAACTTAGCAAAATTAAGACTAATAGAGACAAGGTACAAGGAAAACTATGGCTAGAATAGCGGGAATTAACATTCCAACACACAAACACATCGTCATTGGCTTACAGTCAATATTTGGTATTGGTGAAACAAGATCTAAAGCAATCTGTGAAACCTTAAAAATTGACCAATCAACAAAAGTTTCTGAGATTCCAGAAGATGTTGTTGAGTTGATCCGTGGTGAAGTGGCTAAATTCGAAGTTGAAGGTGATCTTCGTCGTCAAGTGGCTATGGATATTAAACGTCTTAAAGACCTAGGTTGTTACCGCGGTGTTCGTCATCGTAAAGGCTTACCTTTACGTGGTCAAAAAACTAAAACTAACGCAAGAACTCGTAAGGGTCCTCGTCGTTTAATTAAATAATAATAGGTAGATATTATGGCTAAAGCACCAGTAAAAAAGAAGTCTAAAAAGGTAATTACGGACGGTATTGCGCATATCCATGCGACATTTAACAATACCATCGTTATGATTACAGATCGTCATGGTAATGCTGTTTGTTGGGCAACATCAGGTGGTTCTGGTTTTAGAGGTTCTAGAAAATCAACGCCATTTGCTGCACAAGTTGCTGCTGGTAACTGTGGTGAAAAAGCATTAGCATTTGGCATGAAGAATCTTGATGTTCGCGTTAAGGGTCCTGGTCCTGGTCGTGATTCTGCTATTCGTGGCCTTAATGCACAAGGGTTAAAAATTCAATCAATTACAGATGTTACGCCAATCCCTCATAACGGTTGTCGTCCTTCTAAGAAACGTAGAGTATAAGGATAAATTATGGCTAGATATACTGGACCAACTTGTAAATTAGCACGTCGCGAAGGCACGGACTTATTTCTTAAAAGCGGCATTAGATCATTAGATTCTAAGTGTAAATTAACTCAATTACCTGGTGTACACGGTGCTAATGCTCGTCGTCAAAAGGGTACTGAGTACGGTTTGCAGCTTCGTGAAAAGCAAAAAGTTAGACGTATTTACGGCATTCTAGAAAAGCAATTCCGTTCTTACTACAAGAGTGCTTCACAAAAGAAAGGTTCTACCGGTGAAAACTTGTTGTCTTTACTTGAGTGTCGCTTAGATAACGTTGTGTACCGTATGGGCTTTGGCTCTACACGTGCAGAAGCTAGACAATTGGTTTCACATAAGTCAATTCTAGTTAACGGTTCAATTGTTAACATTCCTTCATACCAAGTGAGTGCTAATGACGAAATCTCTATTCGTGAAAAAGCTAAAAAACAAAGTCGTATTCAATTAGCAGTCGAACTTGCAGAGCAAGGTGACCAAGCAGAATGGATTGATGTTGATTCAAAAGCATTAAAAGGCGTATTTAAGAATGTTCCAGCACGTGATGATCTATCTTCAGACATCCAGGAACACTTAATCGTTGAATTGTATTCTAAATAAGGAATTAATCATGCAAGGTAGCGCAAAAGATTTTTTAAAGCCAAAATTAGTTGAGTCTTCTCAGACTGGTACTAACGAATTCAAGGTAGTTCTTGAGCCGTTAGAGCGTGGTTTTGGTCATACTTTGGGTAACGCCCTTAGAAGAACATTACTTTCATCAATGACTGGCTCTGCAGTTACTGAAGTAGCCATTGATGGAGTGATGCATGAGTTTTCAACTATTGAAAACGTTCAAGAGGATGTTTTAGACATCTTGCTAAACTTAAAAGAAGTATCTGTTGCATTAAACACCTCTGATACTGCTGAAGTAGTGATTGATAAAAAAGGCCCATGTGAAATCACGGTTGCAGATATTGAGGCAAGCGGAACTGATATCACTGCACATAATCCTGAGTTTGTTATTGCCACAGTTAACGATGGCGGTCATGTACGCATGACGCTAAAAATTGGCACAGGTACTGGCTATGATACGGCTGTATCACGCTCTGAGGAAACATCAACTATTGGTGGCATTCAACTTGACGCAAGCTTTTCGCCAATTAAGCGCGTTAGCTTTACGGTTGATGCAGCGCGTGTTGAGCAAAAGGTTAACCTTGATAAGCTAAACATGGTGATTGAGACTAATGGTTCTGTTGATGCAGAATCTGCAATTAAACGTGCGGCTTCAATCCTTCAAGATCAATTATCTTCTTTTGTTGAGTTAGAGTTAGTTGAAGAAGAAGAAGCATTGCCAATCTCAGATGACTTTGATCCTCAGTTGCTTGCTGCAGTTGACGAGCTAGAGTTAACGGTACGTAGTGCTAACTGTCTTAAAGCTGAGCAAATCTACTACATTGGTGATTTAATCCAAAAGTCTGAGCAAGACCTATTAAGAACGCCTAACCTAGGTCGTAAATCATTAAACGAAATTAAAGAAGTATTGACTGACAAAGGTCTTTATTTAGGAACAGACATTCCTAATTGGCCACCAGTTGATCTAATGAGTGAATAAGGAAATAACATGAGACATAGAAAGTCAGGTAAACAACTAAACCGTAATTCTTCTCACCGTAAGGCGATGTTTAAGAATATGGCGAACTCTTTGTTCGACCATGAAACAATTAAAACAACTTTGCCTAAGGCAAAAGAGCTTCGTCGTGTTGTTGAGCCATTAATCACCAAAGCTAAAGTTGATTCAGTAGCCAATCGTCGTAATGCATTTGCCAAATTACGTGATGATGCAATGGTTGCTAAGTTATTCACGCAACTAGGTCCATTCTATAAAGATCGTCCTGGTGGCTATATTCGTATTTTAAAAGCTGGTTTTCGTACTGGTGATAAAGCGCCAATGGCTATTGTTCAATTGGTTGATTTTGACAGCTCTACGGATGCTGCAACTACAGATTCATAAAGGAAAAATAATATGCCTTCAATTAAAGTAAGAGAGAACGAACCATTTGATATTGCCCTTAGACGTTTTCGTCGTTCATGCGACAGAGCAGGCGTTATTACCGATGTTCGTAAAAAAGAATTTTACGAAAAGCAAACTTGGGTTAACAAACGCATGAAAGCAGCGGCTGTGAAGCGCACTCATAAAGAGATGGCTAAAAACCGAGTACATCGCAAACGTATGTACTAAAGAGTTCTTGAAAATGCGGTTTTAAACCGCATTTTTTTTCTTTAATATTTTTCAAATTAATAATTACTATGTCTAATCTTAAATCTCAAATAATCGCTGATATGAAAACTGCCATGAAAGCCAAGGATAAAGACGGTTTAAAGGCGGTTCGCATGATACTAGGCGCTATTAAGCAACGTGAAGTTGATGAGCGTATTGAACTGGACGATACCCAGGTGTTAGCGGTCATTCAAAAAATGGTGAAGCAGCGTAAAGATTCTATTGCTCAATTTAAGCAAGCTGGTCGTGATGATCTAGTTGCTGTGGAAGAAGCTGAGCTCACTATTATCTCAAGCTATATGCCGCAGCAAATGACTGAGGCTGATATTGCAATAGCGGTTGATAAAGCTATTGCTGATACCGGTGCAACTTCTATGCAAGACATGGGTAAGCTTATGGGTAAGCTTAAAGGTCAATTAGATGGAAAGGCTGACATGGCTGTGGTTTCATCAATCATTCGTAGCAAGCTTTCATAAAGCCCTTTATAAAGAAATTATTATTGCTTAGTCTGCTATGCGTTTCTTTTTCTGGCTTAGCTAAAGAAGTTTTAATTCAAAAAGACATTAAATCAATTAACCTTATACATCAGGGTGAGCCTGTTGATTTGCAGCGCAATCAAGACAGATCTAATAACATCATGAAGTTTTATCAGGGTACTTGGCGTGGCAA